>JAUPKO010000218.1 GCA_030837395.1 Actinomycetota bacterium
GGGGGCCCCCTGAAGGGGATACTCGAGTACTGCGACGAGCCCCTGGTGACCGCGGACTTCGTGGGGAATCCCGCCTCGTGCATATTCGATTCGCTCTGCACGATGGTGCTGGAGGAGCGGATGGTCAAGGTCATCGGCTGGTACGACAACGAGTGGGGCTACTCCTGCCGCCTGGTCGACCTCACCCAGTACGTTGGTGCCCGCCTGTGACAGTCGCCGAACTGTCCGACCTGGACCTCGCCGGCAAGCGAGTGTTCCTTCGGGCGGACCTCAACGTGCCCATGGAGTCCACGGACTCCGGTCGGCGGATCACCGACGACGGGCGAATCGTTGCGGCTCTTCCCACCATCCGGGCGCTGCTTGACGGCGGCGCCCGGGTGGTGGTGGCCGCCCACCTCGGGCGGCCCAAGGGTCAGCCGCTACCGGACTTCTCGTTGGCGCCGGTGGCAGCCAGACTCTCGGAGTTGCTCGACGCACCCGTGGTGCTCGCGCAGGACGTGACCGGGCCGAGCGCCCAGGCCGTCGTGGAAGCCCTCGGCGAGGGCCAGGTGGCCATGCTGGAGAACGTCCGCTACGACCCGCGCGAGACGTCCAAGGACGCCACGGAGCGGGCCGAACTGGCAGCCGAATACGCGGCCCTGGCGGATGTCTTCGTCTCCGACGGCTTCGGCGTCGTGCACCGCGAGCAGGCGTCGGTGACAGATGTCGCCGGCCTGCTGCCGCACGCCGCGGGCTACCTGGTGCTCAAAGAGGCGACGGTCTTTGACCGCGTGCTCAATGATCCCGACCGGCCCTACGCGGTTGTGCTCGGCGGTTCCAAGGTGTCCGACAAGCTTGGCGTGATCACCAACCTGCTGCCGACGGTCGACAAGCTGCTCATCGGCGGTGGTATGTGCTTCACCTTCCTGGCCGCACAGGGCTACGAGGTGGGGGACTCGCTGATGGAGGCCGATCAACTCGACGTGGTCAAGGGCATCATCGTCGACGCCGCCGAACGTGGCGTGGAACTGCTGCTGCCGGTCGACGTCGTGGTCGCCCAGGACATCGACCCCGACACCGAGATCCGCACCGTGGCGGCCGCCGACGGCATCCCGGCAGGGTGGAAGGGCCTGGATATCGGCCCCGAAACCCAGGCGTTGTTCGCCGGCGCCCTCGCCGAATGTCGCACCGTCGTGTGGAACGGCCCCATGGGCGTGTTCGAGGTGGTCGGCTTCGACGCCGGCACCAAGGCCGTCGCCCAGGCGCTGGTGGACCTCGACGCGATGACCGTGATCGGTGGCGGCGACTCCGCCGCGGCCTACCGCCAATTCGGCTTCGACGTCGACGACGTCACCCACATCTCCACTGGCGGTGGCGCCAGCCTGGAGTTCCTCGAAGGCAAAACCCTGCCCGGCATCGCCGTGCTCAGGAAGGACTGAACGCGTGTCAGACGTGCGTAAGCCGCTTATGGCGGGCAACTGGAAGATGAACCTCAACCACTTCGAGGCGGTGGCTCACGTCCAGAAGATGGCCTTCGCCCTCGACGACGCCGATTACGACGCCTGCGAGGTGGTGGTACTCGTACCCTTCACCGACCTGCGCTCGTTGCAGGTGCTGGTGGATGCCGACAAACTGCGGATCCAGTACGGCTCGCAGGACATCTCGGCGCACGAGAAGGGCGCCTACACCGGCGAGGTGGCCGGCTCGATGCTGTCCAAGATCGGCTGCTCCTACGCGGTGGTGGGGCACTCCGAGCGCCGGCAGTACCACGGCGAAACCAACGAGGACATCAACGCCAAGGCGTTGGCCGCGTTGGCCAACGGCATCACCCCGATCATCTGCTACGGAGAGGCCCTGGAGGTCCGCGAAGCCGGCGACCAGGTGATGTACTCGCTGGACCAGGTGGAGAAGTGTCTGGCCGGGTTCACACCGGAACAGGCCGCCTCGGTGGTGCTGGCCTACGAGCCCATCTGGGCCATCGGCACCGGGCTCACGGCCTCGCCGACGGACGCTCAGGAGGTCTGTGGCGCCACTCGCGGGTGGCTCACCGATCACTTCGGCTCTGAGGTCGCCAACTCGATCCGCATCCTCTACGGCGGCTCGATGAAGGGCTCCAACGTTGCCTCGCTGATGTCCCAGCCGGACATCGACGGCGGCCTCGTGGGCGGCGCCAGCCTGGACCCCGATGAGTTCGTGGCCATGGCGCGGCACCGACTCCTCACCCCCTGACCAGGCACGGGGTACAGTGAGGGCGTTGTTGACCCGGAAGGTGTGTTGAGTGATCCTGGCCCTCGAGATCGTCCTCGTTGTCACAAGCCTGCTGCTCATTGCCCTTGTGCTTCTGCACAAGGGCAAGGGCGGCGGGCTGTCCGACATGTTCGGCGGCGGATTCTCCTCCACCGCGAGCGGCTCCAGTGTGGCCGAGCGCAACCTCGATCGAATCACGGTGGCAGTGGCCCTGGTGTGGGCGGCGACCATCGTCGGTCTGGGCATCATCGTCGCGAAGACCTGAACCGCGGTGCGGCACGGCACCCGCAGCGCGCTCGTTTCGGGTTCGTAGGGATATGTGGACATTGGAGGACGACTGTGGCTGGTGGTAGTGCGATTCGCGGTACCCGTGTAGGTGCCGGGCCGATGGGGGAGGCCGAGCGCGGCGACGCGGCCCCGCGTCAGTTCGTGTCGTTCTACTGCGTTGACGGCCACGAGACCCGTCCGAGCTTCGCCCACGATGCGGCGATCCCAGAGATTTGGGACTGCCCCAGTTGCGGCTACCCGGCTGGCCGGGACAAGGACAATCCGCCGCGTCCGACCAAGGTGGAGCCCTACAAGACCCACCTCGCCTACGTCAAGGAACGTCGTTCGCAGCAGGAGGGCGAGGCGATCCTCGCCGAGGCATTGCAGCGTCTGCACCGCGACGACTGAGGCGTTGGCCGCCGTCCGGGGCTAGCCGCTGGTTCGAGTCACCTGCGCGGCCGCCGCAGTGTCGAGCAGTGCCAGAGTCCGCACCCGGCCGTGCACCATCCCGGCGGGCAGCGGGGACTCGCCCAGCGGTGCGTTGAGCGCCTGGGCCAATGCCGCGGCCTTGACCTGACCGTCGGCGATCAGCCACACCTCGGCGGCGCTGTTGATCACCGGCAGCGTGAACGAGATTCGGGTCGGCGGAGGTTTGGGAGAGTCCAACACCGCTACCACTGTGGTCCCGTCCGGGGCGGGGGTGAAGCCGGGGAACAACGACGCGACATGGCCGTCGTGGCCAACCCCCAGCATCGCTAAATCGAAGGCCGGGAGTGTGGCGCCAGGTGTGACAGCCGCTGCCAACTCGGCGGCATAGCCGGCCGCCGCCGCGGAAATGTCGTCCCCGAACTGCCCACCACGCGCCGGCATCGGGTGCACCCGGGTGGGGTCCACCGGTAGATGGTTGAGCATTGCGGCGCGGGCGCCGGTCTCGTTGCGCAGGTCGCTGCCCTGGGGCTCGAACCGCTCATCGGACCACCAAAAGTCGACCTTGCCCCAATCCACTGCCGTTCGTGCCGGTTCGGCGAGAACTGCAGCCAACGAGGCCGTGCCGACAGTTCCGCCGGTGAGCACCACGTGCGCCGCACCGCGGGCGGCTTGGGCGTCGAGGATGGCCGTCACCAGGCGGGCGGCGACTGCGGCCGCAAGGGCCTCCGGGTCAGGATGCACCACCACTTCGCGGTCGGTCATGATCCCTCCTCGCCTTCCGGCACGATAGTCGCCACCTCGGGGGTCTGGCTGAGCACCTCATCCGGGGTGAGGCGCGCCAGATCGAGGTGCCGCATCGTGGCCTCGTACGTCTCGTCGGGATCGAGGCGGTGCAGTTCCTCACCGATCAGTTCCCGCGTCTCACGCAGCGGAAGGAACAACTCCTTGACGGCGACGCCACCGCGCTCGACGGTGGCCATGTGACCGGTCGGCCGGGTGATCGTGATGTCGCCGCTTTCGGTCTGCAGCACGATTTGGTTGATGGCCGGCCCTTCGCTGCGCAGGTACTCCACCGGCACGTCCAGGCGCATCTCCAACCAGGTGCGCATCAACGCAGCCGCCGGGATGGGGGTGGAGTAGATGCGTGCACCGACGATCGGGTCGAACGGCTGGTCCAACGTTGCCGCCAGAGCGGCGCGCCACGGGGTGAGGCGCGTCCACGTCAAGTCCGTGTCACCGGTGGCCAGGTTCGCCTGCCGTTCGGCAAGGCAGGCCACGTAGTCGTCCTCGTTGGTGCTGTCGATGATTCGCCGGTGGGCCAGGCGACCGAGGGCATCGGTGGCGAGGTTCTCCGGGTGGGCGGCGGGCCACCACACCACCACGGGCGTGTCCGACAGCAGCAGCGGCAGCACCACGGAGTCGGCATGTTCGGCCAAGGTGCCGCGCAGCCGGAGCC
>JAUPKO010000219.1 GCA_030837395.1 Actinomycetota bacterium
CCCTCGGTTCTGTTTGTCGAGGTGACCGTGCCGCTGACTTTCCCGCTGACGCTCTGATCAAGATCGAGTTGCACGGTGAAGTTCTCGTACGACGTACTGACGCTGCCCGCCCACGAACCGGCGAAGTCCGTCGCCGCTACCTGCGGCGCCGCAGCCTCCGGTGCCCCTGATTGCGGCGGCGCCGCCACCGCGGTTGCGGTCTCGATGACGACGGGGACAGGTGTCACAGATCCCGCTGCCGTGTCGCTGCCCCTGCTGCCGGCCAGGAATGCTCCTACGCCGATCAGCGCCACAGCGACGATGCCCCCGCCAACTAGCATCGGTCGCCGCAGTGGGGATCCGCCACTACCCGTCGGCTCAGCGTCAGACGCCGCAGTGGGCGCCGCCGCTACCTGCGGCGCGGGCGCCCTCGTCGTCGGGTCCGGGGCCTTCGCCGTCCCACAGGACGTACAGAAGGTGACGTCGTCGGCTAGTTGTGCCCCACAGGCGCTGCATCTCTCCCCTGACCCCATGACCTCCATGCTAGGCCCGCTCGGTGGCAGGCCCAGGACCCACTGGTCGGGCGGCTGTGTCGGTGGCCGTTGGGGCGACATGGTTGACCGTGCGCCGCACCCCTGACCTCACCTACTCTGGTCCCATGGAGCAGATCATCGGCGGCCCGTCGCTGCCGCAGGAGCGTCGCCTCGTAACCGCCATTCCCGGACCGAAGTCCGCGGAACTCAATCAACGCCGCAAAGAGGCGGTGAGCGCAGGCGTCGGGGTGGTGCTGCCGGCCTACATCGTGGCCGGGGGCGGCGGGGTGCTGATCGACGTCGACGGCAACTCGCTGATCGACCTAGGGTCCGGCATCGCTGTCACCAGCGTCGGCAACTCGAACCCCCGTGTGGTGGAGCACGTCCAGACGCAGGTGGCGGCCTTCACCCACACATGTTTCATGGTGACGCCCTACGAGTTGTACCTCGACGTGGCCGAACGCCTCAACCGCCTCACCCCAGGCGACCATGCCAAGCGCACTGCACTGTTCAACTCCGGCGCCGAGGCCGTCGAGAACGCCGTGAAGATCGCCCGCCACGCCACCGGCCGGCAAGCGGTTGTCGCGTTCGAGCACGGCTACCACGGCCGTACCAACCTCACCCTGGCCCTCACCGCCAAGAACATGCCCTACAAGCAGCACTTCGGCCCCTTCGCCCCCGAGATCTACCGGGTGCCCGGCTCGTACCCGTTCCACGACGGCCGCACCGGCATGCAGGCTGCCGAGCACGCGATCCGGCGGATCGACCGCGAACTCGGCGGCGAGAACGTGGCCGCGGTCATCATCGAGCCGATCGCCGGCGAGGGCGGGTTCATCGACCCAGCCCCAGGGTTCCTGTCGATGCTGGCGCAGTACTGCCGCAACAACGGCATCGTGTTCATCGCGGACGAGGTGCAGACCGGCTTCGCCCGCACGGGCGACATGTTCGCCTGTGACCACGAAGGAGTGGTGCCGGACATGCTCACGATGGCCAAGGGCATGGCCGGCGGCCTGCCGCTTGCGGCGGTGACCGGCCGCGCCGAGTTGATGGACGCCGTGCACCCCGGCGGCCTCGGCGGCACCTATGGCGGCAACCCCACCACGTGCGCGGCGGCGATCGGCGCCCTCGACGCGATCGAGACCGACGGCCTGGTGCAGCGCGCGCGAGAGATCGGGGCGATCTTCCACGACCGGCTCGGCGCCATGGCCGAGCAGTTCCCGCAGATCGGCGACATCCGCGGCCGCGGGGCCATGATCGGAGTGGAGCTGGTCGAGCCGGACACCGGCAAGCCGGATGCGGCACTGACCTCGGCCCTGGCCGCCTACACCCACGCCCACGGCGTCGTGATGCTCACCGCAGGCACCTACGGCAATGTCATCCGATTCCTTCCGCCGTTGACGATTCCGGATCACCTGCTGCACGAGGGTCTCGACGTCGTGGCCGAGGCGCTCGCCGCCAGCACCTGAGCACGCCTGCTACGGCGTCCGCTCCTCGATGTGCCACTGCTGGCCGTAGCCGTCACGTAGCAACTCCAGGAAGGGCTCGGCGGGCATGGCCTCCGGGCCGACCACCCCGGCTCCGGAC
Organism: Actinomycetota bacterium; assembly: GCA_030837395.1. Taxonomy (GTDB): domain Bacteria; phylum Actinomycetota; class Actinomycetes; order S36-B12; family UBA10799; genus JACJWR01. The sequence continues at coordinate 2,097 of JAUPKO010000219.1, forward strand.
CACGCGCCGGTGGCCAGCAACTCGAGCGCCACCACCGGGTTCATCCCCGTCTGCCACACCACAGCCTGAGTGCCGTATTCGGCCATGGTCCAGGCGTTGTCCGCGACGTGGTACATGTAGACCGCGCGCGGGGCACCATCCTTGCCCTTGCCCGTGACGTACAACCCGGCGCACGTCTTGCCGCTGATCCGGTCACCCAGGGTGGCCGGATCCGGCAGGCACGCAGCCACGACATCGCGGGGGCTGACCGCGTGCCCCCGCACCATCACCGGCTCGGTCCGGTCCAGGCCGAGCTTGTGCAACGTCTTGAGCACCTCAATGAACTCGTCGCCCAGTCCGAACTTGAACGTCACCTTCTTGCACGGAATCCAACGCGGCATCAGCACGACTTCCTCGTGCTCCACGTTGACAACCTCCACCGGTCCGATCCCGTCCGGGAAGTCGAATACCTCGGCCCCGGAGAACGGCTCGGTGGTGTACCAGCCGCGCTCGGCCTCCCACACGATCGGCGGGTTCAGGCACTCCTCGATGACCGTCCAGATGGAGAACGATGGGGCGAAGTCATAGCCGGCCACGACCATGTCCGAGGCGTCGCGCACCCCCAACTCGTCGATCTCGGAGAACAGGTTGTCATGGGCATAGCGGGCGAACACGTCGACCATGCCGGGCTCCACGCCGATACCGATCAGCGCTAGTTGACCGGCGGCGGCCCAGTCTTCGGCCTGGTCGAATTGCAGGTCGCCGAGTTTGACACCAACCTCCTCGTACGGCCGCTGCGGGTGCTTGGCCGACAGGCTCATGGCGGTGTCGAGGTAGTCGCAGCCGGCGATCCGGGCGGCCGCGAAAGTATTCATGACGAACCGTGGGTCGACCACATTGAGCATGTGGGTGCTGCCATGGGCCGTGGCCAGCGCGGCGAGTTCGGTGAAGTCGTTCGCATCGACCCTGGCCGCGATGAACCTCGGGTCGCCGGTGCGGTCCACCACGGCCTGCGCTCGCTCGAGGTTGTAGTCGGCGACCACCCACTGCTCGAAGAAGTCCCGCCGCGCTGCGATCAGCGCCGCTGACTCCCCCACGCCACCCGCACCGAGCATCAGTACCCGCATCGTCAGCCTCACCTCGACATCGCGGGCCCCGGTGGTCCGCGCCTATCCGCGACTATAGGCCCCTGGGTACACAGCAGGCACGCCTGTGCGATGAGCCCCCATCGAGCCCGGGAGTGGCCTAGCGTTCCGTCATGGCGATAGAAGGTGTGACTGGGACTGAGGCGGACCTCGACCTCGACAAGGGGCTGCGCAAGGGAGCTTTGGGGCTGTGGTCGACGGTCAATCTCGGATTGGCATCGACCGCACCGGCCTACTCGTTGGCAGCCACTCTCGGCTATGTCGTGATCGCTGTGGGGGTGTACGCGCCGGTGGTCATGCTCCTGGCGTTCATCCCGATGTGGCTCACTGCGGTTGCGTATCGCGAACTCAACGAGGTCGTGCCCGACTGCGGCACCACATTTACCTGGGCCGCCAAGGCCTTCGGCCCCCGGACCGGCTGGATGGGCGGCTGGGGCGTGGCGGTGGCGGGCATCATCTTCATGACCAGCGCAGCCGAGGTGAGCGCCAGCTACTTCTACAGCCTCATCGGCCTGCCGGGCGCCACCACCAACCGGCTGATCATGTTGGCCACCGGCTCGGCATTCGTGGCGATCATGACCTGGGTGACCTACCGCGGGATTCAGGGTGCGGCCAAACTGCAGTACGCCATGGTGGGTCTGCAGGTCTTCTCGCTGGGACTGCTCAGCGTCGTGTCGTTGATCGCCGTGATGTCGGGTTCGAGCGAAGCCGGCGTCACTCTGGCACCCGACATCGCCTGGCTGAACCCCGTCGGTATCGAGTCGTGGTCGGCCGTCGTCCAGGG
>JAUPKO010000220.1 GCA_030837395.1 Actinomycetota bacterium
CACCGACCGCGCGGCCCAGTTGCCGCGGACCCCCGCAACGACGAAGGGCCCCCGATCTCTCAGGGACCCTAGGTCGCACCGAACGCTCATTTAATTGAACGTTCAATTTGGTAGCGGGGAGAAACGGAGGATGCACGATCACCAGGTTGGGCGGTCAGCATGATCCCCTCACGAACGGTCACCTCTGCACCCCCCTCTGCACTCCTCTGGAGGTGCACACCTGCACCCCCTCCGCACACATTCGATCCTGTCAGGCGACGGCCTTCGGCTTGAGTTCCACCGACAGTGTGCTGTCGAACGCGTTGGCGATGCGCTCGAGGATCGGCAGCGTCGGCGTCGTGCCGCCTGCCTCGAAGCGGGCGATGGCGGGCTGGGTCATTCCAGTGAGCTTCGCGAGATCGCGCTGACTCCAGCCGCGATCTTCACGTAGCCCGCGGACCTGCTCCCCCAGCTCGCAGGCAAGCCTCGCTGCGGCATAGGCAGCTTCGACTGCGGAGTCGCCTGAGCGCGCCGCCTTCATGTCATCCCACGATGTGCGTGCCATCAGCGCTCCTTATCCTCGTCCACGATGTGCATGGCCTCGAGGCAGGCCACCATCGCCGTCTTCGCACGGGCCACCTGCGCGCGATCCCTGCCCTTGGCATTGGCGAATACCGTCAACAAGATGATCCGAACTGCTTGGTGTGCGGCGCGGAGAGCAGGACACCCCGCTCAGCCAGCAGGTCGATATAGAACGCCGCATGACCGAACCCCGGAACCCGGAAGCCCCTCGAGCCAGTCCCGGACCTCCAGCTGAAGCTCGACCGGCCCCAAGACATATCACGGATGGTATCAACCGCTTCCGTCCCGGCCAGCCCTCGCCCGCAGATCCGCAACCGTGAGGCTGCAATGTGCCCATACCGTTTCTGGGGCGTGACCAGAGTCAGACTCAAGGCCCGAGAAGGAACAACCCGGCGGGACATGACCCGTCGATTCTGGACCGGCGTGTCGACACCGATCTCCTCCTTCAGATGACGCGACGGACGGCCGGTCCCATCTGCCTCGTTCCGACCATCGCGAGAGCACCCGGAATCGGGGAACTGCCACGTGCTTCAACCTGGACGACGCGACAGCCGGCCCCCAGCGCGGCGAGCACACCCGCCACAGAGTCCTCGAACACGAGCGTCTGCTCGGGATCGACACCCAATCGCGCGCAGGCAGCGAGGTACACATCGGGCGCCGGCTTCGGTGAGAGCACTTCATCGGCCGCCACGGAGCCGACAAGGAGTCCCGCGACATCGATAGCCTCGAGGACGGCGGTCAACACAGTTCGAGGACTATTGGACGCAACCGCCACCGGGGCGATGTTCCGCCACTCGGCAACGGCCTCCCTCGCACCCGGGAGAGGACGCACATGCAGCGGTACCAGCCGTGCGGCCAGGTCGACGAACTCAGGCGCAACCTCCTTCGGATCGACTTCGGGCCTCCCAGCCATCAAGACGGAAACGGAGTCGAGCATCGAAAGCCCATGCGTATCGATGTCGAGCGATGATCGGTCGACCCCGTGACGCGCGCAGAACTCAACCTCGACTGCGTGCCAGGCTTCGTCTGAGTCGGCGAGCACCCCGTCGCAGTCGAAGACGACGCCAGTTACCTTCACGCCGGGCCCGCGAACGAGACGCGACTAGCCATGCGGCTGGATGACTGCCTTGATGCACTCAGAACGACCGGACATCTCCAACGCTGCGCCGTACTCATCCAGCGAGAAGCGATGCGTGATGAGGCCCGCAGGGTCCACCTGCCCGTTGCGCAGCAGGAGGAGCGCCCTGTCGAAGGAGTAGGTCTGAGCGAAAGAGCCCTTGATCGTCAGCTCCCGGCGGAAGATCTCGTACGGGGGGACTGTCCAGCGGGCATTTTCTTCGGTCATTCCATAGACGAAGACGGTGCCACCGCTCCGCGTCAGTCCGATCGCCTCGTCCAGAACGGCCACCGCTCCCGTCGCGTCGATGACGACGTCGAATCCGCCCGGGCAGATCTCCGCGAGCTGACGCGTCGTCGCTGCCGGGTCGGTCCTGTCGATCTGAACGGTGTGCTGCGCGCCGGCTTCACGTGCGTGCTCAAGCTTGAATGCCGTTGGCGCGGCGACGGTCAGGTCACAAGCGCCGTGCCGCGCTAGGAGCTGGGCCAGAATCAGTCCGGTCGGTCCCGCCCCGAAGGACAACACCCGTGATCCCGGAGCAACGGCCAACTGGTCGAGTCCATGCACCACGCAGGCGGTCGGCTCCGCCAGCACGGCGGTGTCGAGGTCGAGGTCGTCGACCACGAAGCATCGACCTTCACGGGCCACGATGTACTCGGCGAAACCGCCCTGCGCATTGACGCCTTGGGCGATGGTGTTCTCGCAGAAGTTCGCCATATGCCGACGGCAGAACTCGCACTCTCCGCACTGCACGCAGTTGTCCACAACCACACGCTGCCCGGCCCGGATCGACTCGACACCGTCTCCGGTGAGCACCACCTCGCCCGCGAACTCGTGTCCCGGCGTCAGGGGATAGCTCGGTCCGAACTCGCCCACGTGCAGGTGCCGGTCGGTGCCGCAGACTCCCGCCCGCAGGACCTTGATCAGCACTTCCCCCCGCCCGGGCTCGGGGGTTGGCAGGTCGACCAGTGCCCACGATTCGGGTCGGTCGTACTGGATCGCCTTCATTGCAGTCCCCTCTGCCTCGCTAGGCGAGGCTGTATCCGCCGTCCATCAGCAGTTCGGTCCCCAAGCAGAAGCCAGACTCGTTCCCCAGCAGCCAAGAGCATGCGGCTGCCACCTCGGCCGGGGTGGCGAACCGCGCCAACGGGGTGGCCTTCGTCCACGTCGGGTGCATCTCCGTCTTGGACGTCAGCAGCGGAGTCCCCACGTACCCCGGTGAGACCGCGTTGACACGTACCCCGCGCGGTCCCCACTCATAGGCCAGCGACCGCACCATTGCGCTCACACCCGCCTTGGACGCGTTGTAGGCGACCTGCTGCTGAGGCGCATTGACGATGAAGTTGCCGGACATGGAGGCGATCGCCACGATGCTCCCGGTCCCGCGCTCGAGCATGTGCCGCCCAACGGCTTGGCAGGTGAGGAAGACCCCGCGGAGATTCACGTCGATGGTTCTATCCCATACGTCGATGCCCATGTGCTCAGCCGGCGTCGGCTCCTCTGACAGTCCTGCCGCCGCGACGAGGCCGTCGATCGCCCCCGCATCGGTGACGACCTGGTCGATCGCGTCCGCCACACTCGCCGCGTCACGCACGTCGACAGGGATGAAGGTGTCTCCCGAGTCGTCCTGCGGCGGGCGGACGTCGAGGGCGAACACCCGCGCGCCTTCCATCCTGAACCTCTCGCACACCGCGGCCCCGATGCCTCCCGATGCGCCCGTGACTACGACGACTCGCCCGTCCTGATCCACCCTGCTCAGCCCCTCTCCACGTCCGCGAATCGATCCAAGTACGTTCTGGGATTGTCGACGAGGATGCGTTCAGTCGCGGCCGTTCCCAGCACCTCGCGCATCCTCGGCACGAAGCGTCGGGGCAAGTACGCCAGGCCAGGCATGCCGCCAGCCGACACGTACCGTGTCGAGCGCGCGACGTCGCCGCCGATCAGGATCCGATCTCCAGCACCGCGCTCGATCGCCTCCTGCATGCAGGCGAGGACCACTGAGTCCGGGTGTTCGCGGTGCCGCGCCGGGCCGTCGTAGCCCAAGAAGGCGCCGAGGGAGGCGAGTTCCGCATGAAGCACGGGATCGGGATTACGGTCCACGTGCGCCAGCGCGACGGCGTTCGACCCCACACCCACCGCATTGAGCGCCTCCAGCACCTCGAACGAGGCGGAGCCGTGCTCCAGATGCACCATGACCGGTGCTCCCGTGTGATCGTGGGCGACTCCGATCGCCTCGATCACGCGACGCCCGAGGTCATCGATCGACCAGTAGTCGATGCCGACCTTGAGCACCCCGGCGCGGATCGGTGCACCATCGTGATTCGCCGGCTCACAGGTGCGGCTCTCGTCCCGCACGGGCATCCCCGTCACGACGTCATCGATCATGCGCTGCGCGAGCTGGCTGACGGTGAGCTCCGGCACCCACGTCGTAACCGTGTAGTGCGCTCGGCGATGGCACCCGGTCGTCGCCACGATGTGCATACCGGTCGTAGCGCTGATCCGTGCGAGCCCCGCAGGGTTTCGCCCCAGGCCAATGGGAGTCGCATCGATCATGGCATCGATCGCGGCCGACCCCAGGAGCGTGGCCTCCATCCGACTGATGTCCTCGTCGACGAGTTCGTCCCCAGGGAGCAGCGGGGTCACCTGGAACAAGTGCTCGTGGTAGTCCGTCGCGCCGAGACGGTCGCCTTGCACATCGCCCAGGACGGTCCGGATGCTCACCGCAGGCCATCCGCGATCTCGGCAAGACGGTCGACACGCTCGGGAGGCATGGAGATGTCGAAGACATCGGCGACCACCTGCGACCAGCCGTGGATGAAGTATCGCCATCCGTCGACGACGTGCAACGATCTGGTCGGCTGCTGCGCCTGCGCCTGGTGAACGAACTCGAGGGTGCCTCGGTAGTTGAAGTCCCAGGCGATCGCCTCGTCTGGGAAACGTGCGCCGGCACTCAGCGGCGACCCGGGGGTGTCCTTGCCCATGCCCGTCGAGTTCGCCACGACACTCCCAGACGGCATGGTCGCCAGTAGCTCACCCGCGAGCTCGGGATCTGGGGCAAGGACGTACTCGATGCCACCCCCGTCGAGCCCGGAACGCTCGATGAGCTCGCGCACCTCGTCCAGCTTCACCTGCCGGCGAGCCGTGATGACGATGCGCTCCGGTCGATCAGTGCGCCCAGCGAGCTGATGCACGAGCGCGGACCCGGATCCGCCCGAGCCGAGGCAGAGCACGTGGGCTCCAGTGCGGGCGAAGTAGGCATCATCGATGAACTCCTCGTATGCGAGACGCACCGTGATTGGGTCCTTCGCTGCTGCCGTGAGCCGAGCGCCTCGCTTGGCAATCGAGGACACTTCGCCAAACACGGTCGCGAGTGGGTCTATGTCGTCGAACAAGTCGCGTGCGGACTCGAAGACGTTCATCTTGTGAGTCGTTACGAGCGCTCCGAAGTGCCGCGGGTCGTCCCGGATCTCGCACACCAGCGATCGATACACCTCACGCGGAGCGTTCGGCGACACGTCATGGCCGATGATCGTGCGCGTGGGAAGGCAGAGCTCCTCGGCCCAGGCGGGAAAGATGCGCATGATCGAGGACGAGCCCGTCGTGACGCCGACGAATCCCATGTAGCCGCGGTCAGGCACTGCCACTCCCCTCCACGACGTCACGGGGTGCCCGTCCAGCGAGCACCTCCAGCACGCTGCCGACTGCCATGGATCCCATCCGGTCGACCGCCTCGACGGTCTGGGCCGCCGAGTGTGGTGTGACGACGACGCGATCGGCGATGTCCTGATCGAGGAGCGGGCTCTTCGCGACGCCGCCCTCGGCCGCGAGAGTGTCAGTCGCGTAGGCCGCCAGGTGACCCTGCCGCAGACCCTCTGCCACGGCATGCTCGTCGACCAGCGAGCCTCGCGCCGTGTTCACGAGGATCAGTCCCGGGCGCGCACCAGCAATCCACTCTCGATCGACGATCTGGGCCGTGCCCGGGGCATGCAGGCAGACGACATCGACGTCGGCGGGGATCGCGTCTCCAGCGGGCACGATGCCGAGGGCGGCGAGGTCTTCATCTGAGACGTAGGGGTCGATGCCGCTCACCACTGCCCCGAAGCCGGCCAGTCGTCGGGCGACGGCGCGACCAATCCGACCGACGCCGATCAGTCCCACCCGAAGCGATGCCACCTCACGAGCTCGCTCGACCCGCCAGTCCCCAGCCCGGACTCGGCGGTCCCCAGCGACGACACCGCGCAGGGCGGCGAGGAGAAGTGCGATCGTGAAGTCGGCGACAGCGTCACTGTTGGCGCCCGGCGTATTCGTGACGACGATGCCCCGAGCCCGAGTCGCAACCAGGTCCACGGCGTCGACACCTACTCCGTAACGAGCCACGACCCTCAGTCCTGGTGCCCGGTCGAGATGCTCCGCAGTCACAGGCCCCGTGCCAGCGACCCAAGCGACAGCATCGGAGAGCAGCGGCGTCAGCGCCTCTAGGTCATGCGTGGCCGGTCCGCGCGCGACGGTGAGCCCCGCTTCGACCAGGCTGCGCTCGACATCGACGGAACCGGTCGAGAACGACCGGGCAGTCACGAGCACTGTCGGCATCACACGTTCCGCTCGAACCAAGGCTCAAGGCATTCGTAGGCGTCGACGAAGGCCTCGCGGTGGCGCCGGTAGTCCGCCACTCGTGATGGGACCGGTGTGAACTCGTTGGTCACCTCGGACAGGGACCTCGCCGGCGTGAAGTCGGCGAACAGACCCACGCCCACTCCGGCTGTGACCGCAGCCCCGAGCGAGTTCGCCTCGTCGACGATCGTGCGACGACGGACCGTGCAGTCCCAGGCATCCGCCAGCACCTGCAGCCACACGTCGCTGGCCGCGCCGCCGCCGATCGCATCCACGCGGTCAATCACCACTCCTCGATCACGGAACGCGTCGACGCAGATCCCGAGATTGAAGGCCACACCTTCAAGAACCGCCTTCGTCAGGTGCGCTGGCCCGTGGTGGCGACCGAGTCCGACGAAGGCTCCGCGGGCCTTCGGGTTCCACAACGGGGAACGTTCGCCCAGCAGGTAGGGCAGGAAGTAGAGACCCTCCCCCGATGCGTCGGTCGTGTCCGCGTCAGCGACTAGTCGGGTGAAGCGCTCCCCGTCGTCACGCCCCGCCAGCAGATCCGCGACCCAGTGCAGGGATCCCCCACCAGCCTGCATGGTGGCCGTCGGCACAAAGCGGTCCGCGTGGACGTGATTGAACGTCATCGTGCGCATGAGTGGCAGGTCGTGGAGCGGCTCGTCGCTGGCCAGAGAGATCCACGACGAGGAGCCGAGATAGGCGTAGGCCCCATCGGCCGGTTCGACGATGCCGACACCCGCAGCCGCGATGGGGCCATCGCCTCCGCCGATGACCACGGGAGTTCCTTCGACCAACCCAGTGGCGTCAGCCGCCCTCCGGGTCACCCTGCCGATCACCGTCGTTGACGGGACGATGGTTGGCATGAGCGCCGGGGAGATGCCAGCGGCATCCAGTACCTCAGCGGACCACGTGCCCGCCTGCTGGTCGAACGCGTTCGTACTGGAGGCGTCCGACGGATCCGTGACCAGCACGCCGGTCAATTGGTAGGCGACGAAGTCCTTGGCATTGCACACCGTTGTCGTTCGATCGAAGACTTCAGGCTCATGGTCGCGTACCCACATCACCTTCGTGATCGAGTAGGTCGGGTTGAGACGATGCCCGAGTTGCTGGTACGCCGCCTCCTGGCCGATCCTCTCGATCAAGGTCGCGCACTGCTCCTGGCTGCGGGTGTCGGCCCAGATGATCGCGGGACGCACCGGCACTCCAGCTGAGTCCAGGAACACAGCTCCCATCATCTGGCCGGAAACGCCGACCACCTCCACGTCCATCGGGCGCACCCCGGTCTGCTCGAGGAGGGTCCTAGTCGCCTGGCAGAACGCGTTCCACCAGTCACCGGGATCCTGCTCGACGACTCCGTTGGCCTCGTATCGCGTGTCGTAGTGCGCGGTGGTTGCCGCGACGAGGCGTCCGCGGGCATCGTGCAGGGAGGCCTTGTCCCCGGTGGTCCCGATGTCGTGGGCAACGATCATGCGGCGTCCTCAGCGACTGCCATGGCCTCGGCGACCAGGCGCTCGATGGACGCGAAATCGCCAGAGCGCTGGGCCTCCAAGGGTGTGAGCCATGTGCCGCCGACTGCGGCAACCGCCTGTGACGCAAGGTACGTCCCCAGACTGGACAGTCGTATACCTCCCGTGGGTACGAATCGAACGTCCGGGAATGGGCCGCCCAGCGCAGTGATGGCGGCGAGCCCCCCGTTCGTCTCGGCGGGGAAGAACTTCACCGTCGTGACGCCCAGTTCGACGGCACGCATCACCTCCGTGGCGGTGACTGTCCCCGGAACGCACGTCACGCCTGCATCCGCACATGCCCGGACCACCGCGGCGCTCAGTCCAGGGCAGACGACGAACCGCGCTCCCGCCCGCACGACCCGCTCCACCTGATCCGCGGTCGTGACGGTCCCCGCGCCGACCAGGAAGTCGGGGTCTTCGGCCATCGCAGTGATCGCCTCGATGGCAGCGCTGGTCCGGCACGTGATCTCGGCGCACTGCAGTCCTCCGCCGATGAGCGCTCCACGCAACGGGGTGGCGAGCAGGTAGTCCTCGATGACGACCACGGGGATGATCCGTCGGGGCGCAATCTGCTCCACGGTCAACATCAAGGACTTCCCATCCACTCAGGGCCGCGAGCGGCCGCACTCGGTCACCGTGGGCCAACCCGTCACGAAGGAACGAAGAACCGCAGGGTCAGGGGCTCGGCCAGCATCGGCGCGAGGCGTGCACCATCGTGTGCGTTGCGCTCCGTTGCAGCGTGCGCCTCCCACAACGAACGGGATGACCAGCGCTCGAAGACCATCCACGCGAGCGGATCCTGTTCGTCGGCGACGAACTCCATGAGCTCGCATCCGTCCTCGGTCCTGCTAGCCGCGATCATCTCTGTGAGCAGGGCCTTGGCGTCGTCCGTCTGCTCCGGACGCGGTCGGGCGTGAACGGTCAGGTAGAGCGGAGCATCGGACATCAGCCGTACACCACCGGAGTGCGTTGCCCGGACTCAGCCGAGGAGGTGATCGCATGAGCCACGTCGGCAGCTCGGGCCCCGTCGCGGAAGGTCGCTGCGTCAGGACCGACCTCGGTGCCTTCGGCCACGGCCCGCAAGAAGTGCGACAGCATGTTGGTGTGCGAGTGCTCCCAGCCGAGGATGTGACCAGTCGGCCACCAGTCCTTGGCGATCTCATGGTGTGACTCGCAGACGATCTCTTGCGCGAATCCGTTCACCGCAGAGCCGTCCCGGCGGAACACCATCAGGTTGTTGAGGTTCTCGAGATCCCAGTAGACGGTGCCCTTCGACCCGGAGATCTCGAAGGCGAGGTGGTTTCGGCGGCCTGGCGCGATCAGGGTCGCCGCGATGGTGCCGACGGCACCCGATGCGAATCGGGCAAGGCTCGTGACAGTGTCGACCGGCTCCCCGCGAGACGCATCGGTGACGGGAGCCGTCACGACGCCGCTCACGTCAGCGATGTCCCCCAGGATGAAGTGGGCGAGGTCGACGGCGTGGCAGCCGATGACGTTGAGCGCCCCCGACCGGGTCGGC
>JAUPKO010000221.1 GCA_030837395.1 Actinomycetota bacterium
AGACGTCGCCGGAGGCGTCTTGCGAACCGAAGCCCTGGTCGACGCCGGCGGAGGCCACCGCCGACTCGACGGCGTCAACCACGGCCTTCCCACCCATCCCCAGAAGAACGACGCTCGCGCCACCGCAGAGGAGGGTGATGGCGCCGAGGACGATCAGAATCCACCCCCACGCCGGCAGCCCCTTCTTCGGCGACGGCGACTTTGGCCCGGCCGGGTAGTGAGCTGGGTCCCAGTCAGGGTTACGAGGTGGTCCACCCGGGTACGGAGGTTGTCCGGGGTAGGGGTGTGGGTCGCCGGGCTGCACCCGCTGGGTCCATTGGCTGCCATCCCAGTAGCGCTGGGATCCGTCCGCCTGGTCGTACCACCCTGCGGGCGCGTTCTGGTTGGACACAATGATCCCTTCTCTGCGCGTTTTCGGACCCTACCGACGACCGGAAGGAGGAGTCCCGTCGCCGAAGGGGCACGTGCCGAGGGAAGCCAAGGGTGATCGGGTCTGAGCCCCCACCGCGGGCGGGGACTGCTAGCGCCCGCCGCCGCCCGTCTTCCGGGTGATGGTGGCCATGGCGGCGCCGAATCCGACTGGCACGATCACCCAGATCGGCCAGAACGAGCCCATCCCTGAGAACGCCCAGATGAAGATCATGAACAGGGACAGCACCGCCCAACCAGACCAGATGGCCGCGAGGGTCTTGGGGTTGTTAGCGTCGAACTGCCCGCGCGACTCCTGCGGCGGATTGCCACCTTGCGTCGCGGCGGCATAGGACGGCGCCGGCGTGTCAGAGCCCGTAGGCCCGCCGGGCTTGGGCAGATCGGCGGTCAACGCTGCGAGATCGCCCATGGTCACGGCCTGGAAACACGCGGACAGGCGTTGGTCGTGTTCCTGGGAGGTGAGCCGCCCGTCGGCGTAGGCCTCCTGGAGTTGTTGCGCGGTTGCATCGCGGTCGCGGGTGCCGGCGCGTAGGGAACCGCTCTGGTCGGAGCCTTCTGGTGTGCTCATGTCTCTCCCTCGGGGCGTGGTCCCCTGGATTCAAGGATGGCGTAGATTGCCCGCGTATGTCACCGGCTTGGCGCTATTGCAGGTCAGCACGGGTGTCCTCGACGCTGCTCGCTGCCCCTGAATCGTGGGACGCAGCCGAATCCCGGTGGACCTGGCACCCCATGGCCCAACGGGTGGGGATCGTGCGGGCCAACTGCGGGATTCCGTGACCCCTTCGGGCGGGGTGCATCGGAACCATGGGTCACTCGCGCAATTCAGTGAGCCCTTCACCCTCCTTGAAGGCCGCGAAGGGCTCACTGGAATCCGCAGTTCGTGCCAGGGCCGGTTGCCCCAGCCCTCAAGGGCTCAGGAAATCACGCATCTAGCGCGGGGATATGACGTCCGGGAAGTCCGGCTTCGGCGGCCACACGGTTGGTGCAGGCGCGATCCTACCCGGGGGAGCGAGGACTTGCGGTGCGGGCGCATCAGGGGGAGATCGGCCAGGTCATGAGGCGTTGCAGAAGATCGTCCCCGACGTCCTGGTTGCCGGCGCGCCCGTCTGTGGGCAGTGCCGCTTCGGCGTACCAGGACACGGGTGCTTCTGGGTGCGTTCCGATCACGCCGATCACGCCTTCGTCCGACGGCCCCACCACCGCGACCGCCGGGCCACCCTGGTAGGTCGCAACGACGTCGAAGCCCGCGAGATTCCCGGCCACATAGGACCCGTCCTGGAAGTACGCCTGCACGGTCCGCGCGTCCCACTCGAGCGCAACGAGCGTGTCGCGGTCGTCGCGCACCTGGGCGTTCGGCAGGTCGATGTAGCCGCCGGTGTCGGCCGGGCCCAGCAGGTCCAGGCCCGGATCGGAACCTGCCAGGAACGCGCCCATGCAGATGCCCAGGTACCGACCCCCGCCACTGACGTAGTCACTGATCGCTGACCTGGCTTCCGGTCCGAGGTCGTCGTAGGCCCGCGCCACGTCGGCGCCGCCTCCGGGCTGCACATACAACGCTGCCCCGGCGAGCGTGGCCGCATCCACGTCCTTGGTTCCGTCTGGCCCGGCGAATTCGATGGTTGCATTCGGCAACTCCCCGGCCAGCCACGTCGCGGCCGCCGCCGCACAGTCCGAACAGGCGGCCGGCCCGTCGTAGATGACCACCCGAGGACCTTCGGTCGCCGTCGGGGACGGCGCCGGGGTGTCCGTCGCGCCTGCTCGTGGTTCCGCTGATCCGGCGCCGCACCCGCTCGCCGCGAGACACACGGTCAACCCGAGAATCGCCATGGTCGACTGCGCGGTTCCCTCACTCGCCCGTGACATGTGCCACCCATCAGGTGGCGATGAGGGTGCCATGGCTTGATCTGGTTTCACTGGTTGCGGACACCTCAGCACGGTCGGCACGATGCTCGTTCAGGTTCACGCTGGCTCCTTCCAACACGGCGGACGACCGTGCCGCGTGGGTGTGCTCACCCGGGTGCGGCGTCCGGATCGCGTGAGGGGATCACTTGGGGTCGTCAGCGTCCTCCGTCGTCACGGTACTGACGTTTGGCGTGGCCCGCTCTGCATGGGAGTCACTCGTCGAGTTCGGACACTCCGCAGGCCGTTGGACTGCGTTGCCAAGACCCGATCGCGTGGTCGAGGAGTTGTTCGGTGCCTGCTCGCCTACGGGGTTGACCGAGGTGAACATCAAGGATGACGTCGCCCTGGAGCGCCGGTCGATTGCGGGGTGTCGCGTCGCCAGTGGGCCCCCTCATGGCAGCGCTGGTAGTTATGCTCCTTGCGAGGAGATGATCATGGCCAACGACACACAAGTGGTGATCGACATCACGGAAGGACTCCTCCAAATCGGGGTGGCAGTCCTCAAGGATTTGGGCAGGCTGCTGCCGGCGCCCGATGAACCCGCCTTCGGCGATGTCTGCCGGCATCTCGCGGAATTGATCGTCGAGCTTGATGGACATTCGGAGACCGTGCTGGCGGCAGCCCAGGACGCTCAACTGGAATCTCTGCTGACGAAGTTCGGTCCCGGCGATCCCTTCGTCTCGCGGCCCTACCTTTCGCCGGCGGAACTCATGCCCGGCGACCTGGTCGTGAGGTGTGCACCAGCGCTGTCCTCGCAACTGACGGAGCTCATGATCTGGTCGCGATACACGCATGTAGCGCTGTACGTCGGCGATGAGATGATCGTCGACTCGACGTGGCAGTACGGCGTCTCGAAGCGCAGCCTGTCCGAATTCCTCGACGAATCCAACCGGGTGGGTGTCCTGCGGCTGCCCGGGCTTGCCGCTGATCAGGCGCACACGATGCAAG
>JAUPKO010000222.1 GCA_030837395.1 Actinomycetota bacterium
TGTACGTGTTCGTCTACTGCGTCGGCCGACTGGGCTTCGAATCGGTCCGTATCGATGATGCGACGCTGGTGGCCGGGCTGCGCATCAACATTTGGACATCCATCATCATCGGGCTCGCCGCGCTGGCGTACGTGGTCATTGCCGGACGGCTGCGGCCCGGGCGCGAGCCCAGCGTGTACCGCGACTCGGCGACGCCGACGGCCCGTGACACGATCGATGCATGAACACCTCTGCCGACGCCATGCTCGACGCCCATGTGCAGTTCGAGTTGCAGCGCTGGCGGGGCGATCAGCTCACAGCCAGCCTGGCAGAGGAGGTAACTGCCCTCTACAGTTGGTGGGCCTCGGTCCGGTTGGATGACCTGCTCGACGTCGCGGCCGTACAGGATGCCGCTGTGCAAGTGGTGTGCCGGGGCGAGGTGGCCGACGATGTCATAGAGTCCGTCGCGGCCGCCGTGGTGGCAGCGCACCTGGCTGGGGCGGATCACCAGGAGTCGCTGGCGGATTTGGTCCCGCGGGAGCACTACGACCGCGCCGCGCACACCCTGGCGGGACTCAGGCAGGCCCGTGCCGAGGTGATCGCGCAGGTGACCACCAGTGAGGTCTACTCCCGGCTGATGTCGCACGTGCTCTACCAGGGCATCAAGAACTATGTGCAGTCCGAGAACCTCATCGCCAAGAAGGTGCCCGGTGCAGCGGCGCTGATGCGATTTGGCCAGAACGCCGTGAACGCCGCCGCGCCCACGTTGGAGCAGAGCGTCGACCGCCAACTCACAGCCTTCGTCAATGCCAACATCTCGGACACGATCCGCGACAGTCGGGCCTTCCTGACCACGGCGCTGGACCAGCAGGTGCTCTCGGACGTCGCGGCCGAGGTGTGGCACAGCAATGCTGATGTGACTGTGGCCGACGCAACGCGACTGCTGCCGGCCGAGGCGGTGGCCGAGTTGGTCCGGGCGGCGTTTCAGGTGTGGCTGGAACTGCGGGCCACGCCGTTCGTCGAGGCCATGGTGCGTCAGGTGGTGGCGGACTTCTTCGCGATGCAGGGCCAGTGGGCCGTGGCCGACCTTCTCGCCGATGCGGGGCTGACCGAGGAGATCGTCACCGAACTAGCCGTGGCGGTAGTCGGTCCGGCAGTGGCCGTGGCCGACTCGGATGGCTATCTGGGTGAACGCATCCGGGCTCGGCTTGCCCCGTTCTACGCCTCCTACGACCCGTCCGCAGGCGGCGAGGCGACGCGCGTATAGACGTGTAGCGAACCGGACGTGGCCGAACTCAGCCAGATGTCTGTGCCGTCGACGTCGGGTGCGGTGGCCAGGTCGCACTCGGAGGGCAACGGGACTGGGGCCCGGAATCGTGTCGTGATAGTGCAGGCATCAGGCGAGTCCGGTGCTGCCGCCACGCACCTGGCCATCGTCCAGCGGCCGTGGGCGATGGCGGTGCGGAAGCCGAAGGCGCGGGCAGTCAAGTCGTGCAGGTGAATCGGGTTGCGGTCCCCGGAGACCGCCGCGAATCGGCGCCCGGCGTCGGCGGGCACTGTGATTCGGGTGGTCTGCGCCGTCGATGGAATCTCCGGGATCACCCCGACCGGTCCGGGACCCGGCGCCAGCCCTGGCAACTTGACGCCGCGGCTGAGGTAGGTGCTCACCTCTCGCCAGACCGTCTCGCCGTGAACCTCCACGTCGGTGACGATGTCGACCTCGGCCCCCTTGGGGTGGGAACGCAGATCGCGGGCCGACACCGCGACCCGCACTGTCTCGCCGCGCCGCAACGAACGCACGGCCGTGATCTGGTCGGCCACGTGCACCATGCCCAGCGCGGGCAGGGGGAAGGCTCGGTCGGTCATCAGACGCAGACCGAGGCCGAAGCCCAACAGCGACGGGTAGGTCGCGGGGACCGCCTGGTCCGGGGGGAACCCCGTGAGTTCGGCGTAGCGGTCGACGGCGGCTGCGTCGACTCGCACATCCCACAGTTCCAACTGTTGGTCCGGCAGCGCCTTGCTGCCACCCCACACGGCATCCGGCAGGACGGCGCCAGCGAGGGCGCGGGCGTACAACTCGGCCGCCGGCGGGACTGCCCGCAGGTGACGTACCTCGGTCACGTCGTGTCCCCGCCGTCCTGCTGAGCGGCCGCAGGTTGGTCCGGTCCGCGGGTGAGCAACAGCACCGCCAGGCCGAGTAGCAGCGATGACATGCCCGCCCACAGCAGGCCTGGCAGGCCTTCGGCGCCGGTGGTCGCGAGGCTGGTGGTGGTGCTCGCGGTGGTGCCGGTGGTCTCCGTGGAGGTCACGTAGCTGTCCGTCGTGCTGCTATAGGGGCTGGCCGCGTAGGGGTCGTAGGTGACTCCGGAGGTTGCCGCGAAGGGGTCGTAGGTGCCCTCCGTGGTGGTGTACGGGTCGTAGGTGCCTTCCGTGGTGGTGGCGAACGGGTCGTAGGTGCTTCCCGTCGTGGTGTTGGTGAACGGGTTGTTGACCGTTGTCGCCGAGGACGGGGTCGGGGTGGTCACGGCCGCGGTGGTGGCGCTGGCGGACGGTGTCACCGTGGCTGTCCGCGAGGCGCTCGACGATGCCGTGGGTTTGGCGGTAGCCGACGAACTCGCGGTCGGTTTGGCCGTGGCCGAGGGGCTTGATGTGCTCGGGCTGGGGGTCGGGCTGTTGCTGGGGATCGGCCCGATCGCCAGTGGCGCCGAGGGGGTCGAAGCCGACGACGTGCCCAACTCGTTGCTGGCGGTGACGGTGAACGTGTAGAAAGCGCCGAGGGGTAGACCATCGACCTGGCAGGCCATTTCGCTCACGGTGGTGCAGGTGTAGGTGCCCTTGTTCGTCTTCACCGTGTAGGAGGTGATGTGGGCACCGCCACCGTTGGCGGGTCGGGTCCAGGCCACCAGAGCGGAGTTGTTGCCGACCCGACTGGCCGTCACCGACTGCGGCGGACTCGGTACCGCGGCGAGCGGACGCGTCGGCGGGAACACGACCTCGATTGTGGCCTCGTCGGCCGCCGCACTGAGCAGCCGCACGGACACGTCGCCGAGCGCCACGGGTGTGCCTGCAGTGAGCACGGGGTCACCCTCGAACAGTCCCTCCTTGACCGGGTCGGCCGCGTAGGGGTTTTGGGCGGGATCGGTGTCCAACATGTAGGCCGCCCGGGTCCGGACCTGCGTCGGGCTATCGGCGATGTCCTTACCGCTGCCGAACTCGGTGCCCGGTGTGGCGGCGAACACCTTCGACACGACCACACCTTCGAGCAGGTGGCCGGCGAGGCTCGGATTGAGCAGATAGGCATCCAGCCCCACCCGGGTGCGGTACTCGAGGTAGTAGCTGTTGCCCGCGGAATCGGCGACGCGGGCGAACTTGAGCCCGGGCACTGCGCCCGCCGTGGGCACGAGCTTCACGGTCTGCGGGTTGGTGTTGGAGATGACGTCAGTCAAGGTCGTGGCGTCGGTGTAGCCCATGAGGTAGCTCTGGTGGGCGCCGAGGGCGGGTTGGGTGCCGGGCAACCATGACCCCATGACCGAGTAGACCCCGCCGTACTCGGAGCCGCGGCAGTCGCCGGGGGCACCATTGATCAGTTGGGTTCCGCTGTCGTGGCAAATGACCTCGTTCGAGTGGTGCAGCGAGAGGTTGTGGCCGAATTCGTGCGCCAAGGTGGCGCCGGTGTCGCCGTTGGTGCCGGGGGTGAAAGCGCCGATGCCGTTGAGGAACACGAAGCCGCCGACCTCGGCGTCCGCCCCGAAACTTCCCCAACCGTCGAACTGCCCGCCGAGGTTCTGCGTGCAGTTGGGAATCGCGACCACCAGGTGGGCACGGGGTGACTCGCGCCAGCCGGTGCGCAACTTGACCTCGTCGTAGGCCGCGTGCAGGTCA
>JAUPKO010000223.1 GCA_030837395.1 Actinomycetota bacterium
CAGCCGCACCGCCACCGTGCCGCTCCACGTCTCCTCGACCCGTCGGTGCATCTCTGTGCGGATCGGGGCGTGCACTAGACCGCCGCTGGCGCGTTCGGCGTCCAGCGTCAGTTCGGTGCGCTCACCCCGAAGCCGCCGGGCGGAGGTGAGCGTCCAACGGATGTGATCGTCGGTCACCTCCAACCGGGTGCTCCGGGCACCGTTGTAGGTCGCGAATCGATGGAGTCGGCCCGACTCCCGCAGACCCACGATGAACCCACGGAACTCCTTACCACGCCAGGGAATCAGCGCCACGGATGCCACCAGCGACGCGTCGTTGTGGGCGAAATGGTTGGTGTGCAGCCAGAGGTAGCCGGCCGGGAACGCCTGCCCCCAGTCCTTCTCGATGTACCCGCGCCCGCCGGCCAGGTCGATCCGGCGCCCGTCGAACTCCACTCCGCCCGCCAGCGAGTGGCCGAAGGACACGACCCCGTGGTAGCACTCCATGAACGGCACCCAGGCGTACCAGCCCATGATTCCCGGGGACCAGGGCCGAATCGGCCAGGGGTCGAACTCACTGCTGATCCTGACCTCACCGCGCAGTCCGGCGGCCGGAACATCCAACGTGACCCCCTCGGAGGTGAACCTGTTCGGCCCGACCGTGATGTCGAAGGTGTCGCGTGAGGCCGCGAACTCGGCCATCTCATAGCGCTGGTACCAACTGCGGCCCGAGGCGCCGTCGAGGACCTGGACGAAAGCCTCGCCGGAGCCGTCAGCATGGTGGAAGAGGCCGGGGATGACCGCCAACCGGGTGCTCTGATCGGCGCTGACGAGCTTGACGTACCAGCCTTCGAAAGTCCCCCGTGCGCCGCCGTGAAATGCGGCTGGCGTCAGCACCCCGCGGATGCGGGAGGGTAATTGCGGCACCCCACGGACTGTACCGGCAGCGGGCCCGCGTAGCGTTCTGGCCGTGAGGCTTTTCGTACCAAGGGAAATCGCGCAGGGCGAGCGTCGCGTCGCCCTCGTGCCCGACACAGTGGACAAATTGGCCAAATTCGGGCTCGACGTGACGGTTGAGTCCGGCGCGGGGCTCACCGCGTATGCGTCCGACGAGGACTATTCCGCCGTCGGTGCGACGGTGGTGCCGGTCGAGCAGGCGGGGCAGGCGCTGGCCGAGGCCGACGTCGTCGCCTCTGTCCGGCCGCTGACTCCGGAGCAGGCGGGACAACTCAAGGCAGGCGCGATCTGCCTGTCGTTCCTGCAGCTGACCGCGGACCGACCGACGATAGAAGCCGTCGCGGCCCGGGGTGCCACCGCCCTGAGTTTCGACCTGGTTCCCAGGATCAGTCGGGCGCAGTCGATGGATGCCTTGACGTCGCAGGCGCTCGTCACCGGCTACCGAGCATCCTTGGTGGCCGCCGAGTTGCTGCCGAAGTTCTTCCCGTTGTTCATGACCGCGGCGGGCACCATCCCGCCCGCCCGGGTGCTGGTACTCGGCGCCGGCGTTGCGGGGCTGCAGGCAATCGCGACCGCCAAACGCCTCGGGGCGCTCGTCTCGGCCTACGACGTGCGTGCCGCGTCCGCCGACGAGGTGAAGTCGATGGGCGCCACCTTCGTCACGCTGGAACTCGAGGCGCTCGAGGCATCTGGCGGCTATGCGCGGGAGATGTATGAGGACCGGGCCGCTCGACAGCGGGAGTTGCTGACCCCCTACATCTCAGGCTCCGACGCAGTCATCACGACGGCTGCTGTACCGGGCCGCCGGGCTCCGCTGTTGGTGACGGCCGAAATGGTGGCCACGATGTCGCCGGGCGCCGTGGTGGTGGACCTGGCCGCCGAGAGCGGCGGAAATGTCGAGGGGTCCGCACCGGGTGAAACCGTGACTGTCGGCGGGGTTCGGATCTGGGGCGGCCGCGATGTCGCCTCCGAGATGCCGGTGCACGCCTCCCGGCTCTATGCCATGAACGTGGTCGCGCTGCTGGGCCTGATCACTGCCGACGGTGAGGCAGTTGCCGATCCGGCGGACGAGGTGGTCGACGGTTGCGCTGTCGTGCTCAACGGTGAGATCAGGAAGGAAGCACCATGAGCGAAGTCGCCCTGCTGACGATCTTCGTGCTGAGCATCTTTGTCGGCTTCGAGGTCGTCTCGAAGGTGTCGACGGTGCTGCACACACCGCTGATGTCCGGCGCGAACGCCATCCACGGCGTCGTGCTGGTCGGGGCGATCCTGGTGACGGGCTCCTCCGAATCGGCTCTGACGTTGGTGTTGGGCCTGTTGGCGATCGTGCTGGCCACCGTCAACCTGGTGGGTGGGTTCGTCGTGACCGACAGGATGCTGGAGATGTTCAAGGTGAAGGCGCCCCGGAAGGACGCATCATGACGCCGACCTGGGTGCAACTCGTCGAGCTGTTCGCGGCGGTCTGCTTCATCCTGGCGCTGAAGGGTCTGTCCTCGCCGAAGTCGGCCCGGAACGGCAACCTGATCGGCGCCTTCGGCGCCCTCATCGCCGTGCTGGTCACGTTCTTCTCGGGTGCGCCGATGAAGAACCTGCTGCTGATCCTGATCGCCATTGCTGTCGGTACCGCGATCGGCTGGCCGGCGGCCCGCAAGGTCAAGATGACCGCGATGCCGCAGCTCGTGGCGCTGTTCAACGGCGTCG
>JAUPKO010000224.1 GCA_030837395.1 Actinomycetota bacterium
ACCACTACGTCGTGACTGTGGACGGCGGCAGTGCGACAACTGTTCACAGCACAACCTGGAGCGTGTCCGAGCTGACCGCGGGCGTGGAGTACCAGTTCGCGGTCGTGGCCGTTGACAGCTACTGGAACGTCTCGACACCCGGAACCGCGGTCGCTACCCCCACCGCCCCGCCGGATCCCAGCCCGTGACCGTCAGGAACCGGACCTAGAAGGAGACTCTCATGCTTCGTGTTGCTCGTGTCTTCGCTGCTGTTCTGGCCGGCTTGCTTGCCCTGGGGGTCGTCGTGGTCGCATGGCCGCAGGCTTTCGGCGGTCGCGCCTCCTGGACGGTGGTATCCGGCACGTCGATGGAGCCGCGCCTGCACACTGGTGACCTTGTTCTTGCCTGGGACACTGGTGCGTGGGACGTTGGCGACACCGTCGTGTACGGCACGGTCAGCAACGACGGCCGGATGTCGGCGAACACCATTCACCGCATCGTCGGCGGAGACCCGTCGAGCGGGTGGGAACTGCGTGGGGACAACAAGACCGAGGCTGACCCGGGGACCATTGCAGACTCCCGGGTCGTAGGTGAGGAGGTTCTCGCCATCCCGCGGGCCGGGATGCTGCTGATGGGAGTCCGCCAGCCACTGGTCCTGGCCGCACTGCTGGCGGGGGCGCTGGCGCTCATCATTGCTGGGGCCACCTACCTGCTGCTGAGTATCCCGGACGACACCGACGATCCTGACGATGATCCCAACGCTGAACTGCCGGCAGAAGAAGCCCCCACCCCAGCCTGACCACGCCGGCGGCCTGTGCGCCCCGTAGCGACCCCAGCTCGGTAGCGCGGTCACGGCAACGCTCACGCCGGTCGTAGAGAGGTCGTTGCGCTGCTGCCCCTTGCGGAGGGGCACTCCGCGCGGACAGTCCCCCGTGTGCGACACGCGGATAGGTCACCACAGTGACCGGGAACATGCGACACATTCAGCGCCCCGACGGCAAGATGGCCGGGTCGATCGGCCTGGGTCGTGATGTCACGCCCACGCCCTCCCCCGTCGTGGAGCCGGCGCTATCGACCAATCCGATCGCGGACTACCAGCAGCTGCTGGGCCTGGTCGACCGCGTGCGCGCGGATGACTGGCTGCGCCGCATGAACGGCCTTCCGGATGTGCAGGTGCGCCCCGCCGGTCCGCCCCCAGACAGGCTGAACGCCACCTGGGAGCTCGTGTGCGTGGGCTGCGAGGAGAAGCGCTGCTCCTGCCCGCGAACCCACCAGGTGCGCCCGAACAACCTCCTGGGTGTCGGCCAGCGACTGGCCTGCTGCTGCTACCCGCGGGTGACCACCCAGGCGCAGGCCGAAGCCGTCCTGGCGCAGCACCTACCGGGCTGGTCGTCGTTCCTGCCGTACCGGGGGCACACGAAGCTCACGTGGACCCTGTCATGCAACGCGTGCGGGTTCACCGACTCGCTCACAATCAACCAGATCCGGTCGGCCACCCGGCGGCCGGCGTGCTTCTGCGAGGGCAACGACCTGTCCGCCCGGTTCCTGCGGCACTGCGACGAGCATCTTGACGTGTACGTGCCGCAGGTGCTGCTCCTGCGGGCAGATGAGCCCGTGCCGGCGACGTGTCGGACATGTGGGGACCAGATCACCCTGCGCCCGGACCTGGTGCTGGCGGGTAAGCCGCAGCCGTGCTCCTGCACCGCCGGCCCTCGTCGTGGAAAGCGACCCTTGACCGACGAGCAGGCCCGTGCCCGTGTCCTGGCCCGGTTCCCGAACACGACGTTCCTCGAGCCCTACCCCGGCGACATGGCCACCTCGTGGAACATGCGATGCGGGGACTGCGAGCGGGACTGCCGGCCGCGGCTGAACGCGGCGCTCACCCAGTCAACCCTGGGCTGCGGGTGCATGGCGAAGGGTCGCAACCGGCACGACCCTGACGTGCAGTCAGCTGCCCTGGCGGGTGCGCACCCGGGCTACTCGTTCACGCACCTGGACGGTGATGGGGGGTCCGCACGCTGGCAGGTCACCTGCTCCGAGGGACACGTGACCGAGAACAACGCGCAGCGACTCAAGACGGTGAAGGTCGCCTGCGGAGAATGCGGCACCCGACACGGCTTCGATCCGTCGCAGACCGGCTACCTGTACGTCATCAGCGGTCGCGTCGACGGCCGGTCGGTCACGAAGTTCGGCATCACGAACTATCCCGAGGACCGGTTGCGGACCCACGCCAAGACCGGGATGGGGAAGGTCCTGCTGATGGTCGAGTTCGGTCGTGGACAAGACGCCGCGGACCTCGAGGCCGCCTGTAAGCGGATGCGCGGCCAGTGGAGCATCCCGTCGGCCACCGAGGAGGGCGTGAAGTTCGACGGGTCCACCGAGTCGGTCTTCACTGACGACCCCGACGCCCGGGCATTCGTCCAGCACCTGCTCGAGCACGTGAAGTCCACCGCCGGGCCCGCCGACCCTGGTGTCGCCCTCGCTGCCTGACCGTCCGCAGCGCCGATAGGAGCCGTGTGACCCCTGCCTGCGCGCACCCCGGCTGCGAGCCGTACACGGTGTGCCCGGCCTGCCGGCTCGTCGTGGTCCCGCCGGCACCAGTGAAGGCGGCACGCGCACCCAAGGCGCGCCGGTCGCAACTGGCGCAGGCAGCGATCGCTGCGGAGCAGGCCGCGAACGCGCAGCACTTCACCTACCCGACCACTCCCCTACCGGGCGGCCCAGATGGTGAGCTCGTGGTCGCCTACCCAGTCCCTGGGCCAGTGGTGTCGATCAACAAGACCGCCGGCCAGCACTGGGCCCAGGGAACCAAGGCCAAGAAGCAGTGGCAGGACGCGACCGGTCGGGCGTTCACGGCGCACGCTGACGCCCTCGCGCCGTACCGCGGCCATCGGGTCGAGCTGACGTTCGCACTGCCGGTGAAAGGCAACGCACACCGCGACAGCCACAACTTTGTCGGCACGAACTGCAAGTGGGCCGTCGACGGCATCACCCGCACCCAGGCACTGTTCCCCGACGACGACGCCGCCTGGGTGTCGATCGCTGAACCAGTGCTGTGGGTCGGTGGCCCCGAGGTGCGCGTTCGCATCCGGGTCGCTCCCGAGCCGTGGGATCCGGCCGCAGCCACACCCCTCATCTGACGTCCCGAACTGTTCACGCTTTCGTGCATGTCAGGGCTGGCCGGGATTCTGCCGATAGGGCTCATGCGGGCGGGTGCCTGCATCGGACGAGGGTGGTTGTGATGGGCAGCAAGAGCGAAGCCGTGGTAGTGCCGTCGGTGCGTGAGGTGGTCGCGGGTGTACGCCGTCTGGTGCGCGCGCAGTGGCTGGTCGCCGGCGCCGGCCTGGTTGGTGTGCTGGGGCTCGCAACTGCCGGCCACGTGCTCGGAGCAGTGCTGGTGACTGCGGGTTCGGCGGGTGTGCTGATGGTGCTGGCGCGCCAGGTGCAGGCGACGTATCGCCGGGTCCTGGATCCGTGCATGAACGTGTGCGCGACCGGTGTGGAGGACTTGTCAGTGCTGGTCGGCTTGTACCTGGCGGTGGTGGACGGCCCGCGCGCGGTGAAGCGGTCGTGGCTGCCGCCGGTGACGATGAACCGGATGCTGGCGCGGCGAGCATCGACACCGTGGTGGGCACCGACGGGGAATGTCGCTCATGCGTCCCTGACGTTGGCGCGTGAGTCTACGGCGATCATCCCGGTACTGATCGCGGAGTTGAAGGCGTTCCGGCAGACGGTGGAACTGCAGGCGATGGCGGATGGCCGCACGGTGCTGCTGCCGGTGCTCATGCAGGACACGGCGATCGCCGTGATGCGGCTGCGGGAGGCGCTGGCCGATGACCTGATGCGCCAGGCGTACCGGGATGGCGTCAAGCAGGACCAGGCCGCAGCCGCGTGGCTGATGCTCGAACTGTGAGCGCGTATGCACCGGCCAGCGCACTGGTCACGGTCGCGCTCATGAGGTTCCACTGATGGCTGCACGCAGGACGACAGCGGCTGAGCCGGCCCCGACCGGGCCGGTGCGCGTGTGGGAACTCAAGTCAGGGTTCTGCATGACGCAGCATCACGAGAACTGCAAGCGGATCTTCGAGCACCCGCAGCAGCACGCCCGCACCGAGTGCACGTGCGCGTGCCACGGCGACGTGGCGGCCTAGTACTTGTCCGGCTCCCAGTGCGTGCCGAAGCTGGTCCACAGCTTGTTGCACCGTGGACAGTGCCAGCGCGCGCCGGCGCGCCACGGCGGATCAGGCAGTAAGCAGATAGGTGGGCACGACATGCGGGCACCGTAGCGGGTTGCGCAGCCAGGTCGCGCGCCAACAGTGATCTGCGTGTCCACGTTCACGATCTCGCCGCACCTGCCACATGTCCGCACCATGACCGCGTCGCTCCTGGTCGTGCTGTTCGGCGCCGTGGTGAGCGTGGCCGACAGCGTGCAGACGATCGCCGCTCTCACGGCCGGCGCCGCGGTGGAGACGAACCCCTTGCAGGCGTATGCGTTCGACCGGTTCGGGATCGTCCCGTGGTGCGCTGGCTGCCTGGCCGTCGAGGCTGGCCTGGGCTACGTGTTGTGGCTGGCGATCCGCTCACCTCGAGTGCCGACGCGCGGCCGGGTGACCGCGGTCGTCGTCC
>JAUPKO010000225.1 GCA_030837395.1 Actinomycetota bacterium
CGCCAAGAAGAAGCAAGCCGCCAAGTCGCTCGAACAGCGCCTCTGGGACGCCGCCGACGCCCTGCGCGGCAACCAGGAACCCAGCGAATACAAACACGTCGTGCTCGGCCTGGTGTTCCTCAAATACATCTCCGACCGGTTCACCGCCCGCCGCGCCGAACTCGAAGCCGAACTCGCCGCCGACGCCATCCCAGCCGACCGACTCGCGGACTTCCTCGAAGCCCGCGACGAATACACCTCCCACAACGTGTTCTGGGTCCCCGCCGACGCCCGCTGGGACGCCATCCAGGCCCGCGCCAAACTGCCCACCATCGGCACCGACATCGACACCGCGATGGACGCCATCGAGGCCGAGAACCCGGTCATCCGCGGCGTCCTGCCCCGCA
Organism: Actinomycetota bacterium; assembly: GCA_030837395.1. Lineage (GTDB taxonomy): Bacteria > Actinomycetota > Actinomycetes > S36-B12 > UBA10799 > JACJWR01. Next base: position 387 of record JAUPKO010000225.1, read on the forward strand.
ACTACGGCCGCGAAGGCCTGGACAAAGGCCGCCTCGGCCAACTCGTGGACCTCATCGGCTCCATCGGCTTCACCCAAGCCGACGACCACGGCTCCGACGACGTCCTGGGCCGGGTCTACGAATACTTCCTCGGCCAATTCGCCGGCAAAGAGACCGGCAAAGACGCCGGCGCGTTCTACACCCCCCGCAGCGTCGTGGCCACCCTGGTCGAGATGCTCGAACCCTTCCACGGCCGCGTCTACGACCCCGCCTGCGGCTCCGGGGGCATGTTCGTCGAATCCGCCAAATTCGTCACCGCCCACGGCGGCACCACCAACACCATTTCCGTCTACGGCCAAGAATTCACCGACACCACCTGGCGCCTGGCCAAGATGAACCTCGCCCTGCGCGGCATCGAAGCCGACCTCGGCGAACGCTCGGCGGACTCCTTCACCGCCGACCTGCACCCCGACCTGCGCGCCGACTTCGTCCTGGCCAACCCGCCGTTCAACGTGTCCAATTGGTGGGACGCCAAACTCGCCGACGACCCGCGCTGGCAGTACGGCACTCCCCCGCCCGGCAACGCCAACTTCGCGTGGGTGCAACACTTCATCTACCACCTGAGCCCCAAAGGCACCGCCGGCTTCGTGCTGGCCAACGGGTCACTGTCGTCGAAGTCCGGCGGCGAGGGCGAGATTCGGCGCCGGCTGGTGGAGGCCGACCTGGTGGACTGCATCGTCGCGATGCCGGACAAGTTGTTCTTCAACACCGGCATCCCGGTGAGCCTGTGGTTCGTCTCCAAGGACCGCCACGGCAGCGGCCACCGCGACCGCCACGGCGAGGTGCTGTTCATCGACGCGCGCAAACTCGGACGCATGGAGACCCGGCGGCTGCGGGTGCTTGACGATGCGGACGTGGCGCGGATCGCGGACACGTACCATTCGTGGCGGAATCATGACGGCGGGTACGAGGACGTGCCGGGGTTCGTCAAGGCGGCGGGGGTTGCGGAGATTGCGGGGCATGATTATGTGCTGACGCCGGGGCGGTACGTGGGGGCAGCGGAGGCTGAGGTCGACGATGAACCGATCGACGAGAAGATCGCGCGGCTGACGAAGGAACTGTTCGCCGAGTTCGATCGGGGGCGGGAACTGGAGGCCGAGATTCGGGAGCGGCTGGGGGGTCTGAGGTGATCTGGCGCAGCGCGACACTGGGGGAGCTTGAGGTCGAGTCGAATGGCGTCATCCAGACTGGACCATTCGGCAGCCAGCTTCATTCGAGCGACTACAGCGTCGTCGGCACACCCGTAGTGATGCCGACCAACATCCGCGATCTGCAGATATCGACAGTCGGCATCGCCCGAGTCGCGGATGAACATGTAGAACGACTGTCACGCCACAAACTCCGTGCGGGCGACATTGTCTACAGCCGGCGAGGCGACGTCGAGAAATGCGCCCTCGTGGCACCCGAAGAGGAGTCGTGGCTTTGCGGCACGGGTTGCCTTCTGGTCCGTGTAGCTGGTCCACACGTTGACGCTCGATACCTTGCCTATGCGCTTTCCCTCCCCAAGACAAGGGACTGGATCACTAGCCACGCAGTTGGTGCGACCATGCCGAATCTCAACACAGAAGTCCTTCGGGAAGTGCCGCTGCCCCTCCCGCCCATCGAGGCCCAGCGCGCCATCGCCGCAAACCTCGGCGCCCTCGACGACAAGATCGAGTCCAATCGCCGCGCCGTGACACTGATCCCCCAACTGATCCGCGCGAGGGTCCAAGCCTCCCTCATCGAAGGCTCCGAACATGTCTCGGTGAGTTCGCTGGCAACCTTCGTGAATGGCGGAGCCTTCACCAAGGATGCCTCCGGTACTGGACGCATGGTGATTCGCATCGCGGAACTCAACGGCGGGCCCGGCGGGACAACGATCTACAACGACATCTCCGTCCCCGACGACAAGACGGCGCGTGCCGGCGACATTCTCATGTCTTGGTCTGGTTCGCTAGGCCTCTACCGATGGGCGCGCGATGAGGCGATCATCAACCAGCACATCTTCAAGGTCATCCCGGGGGATCTGCCAGCCTGGCTAGTCTTCGATCGGCTCGAATCTGCGATCGGAACCTTCCGAGCAATCGCCAGGGACAAGGCCACGACAATGGGCCACATCCAACGCAAACACCTGGACTCGACATTGGCCCAGGTGCCTTCAACCCACGCTGTCAAGGCACTCGACCGCGACCTTTCAGGCCTATGGAAGCGACTCCTTGTCGCCGAACGTGAGTGTCTGACACTGGCCGAGTTACGCGACGCTTTGCTCCCAGAGTTGCTGGCCGGAAGCATCCGGGCACCGAGTGAAACCGCCAACGCCGCCGAGACGTTCCACGTGCAGGCAAAGGCTTGATGAGCGTGATGAAGTTAGCCAACCGCAGTCAGCGATCGGCACAAGGTGCCTGCTACTCAGTCGTTAACTTCAAGCGGCGGATCCATCCCATTCAAATTACACACACTCTTGCGTCGCAAGGGTCTGCCCGCCTGCAAGTAAAGTCGAGCCGATCCTCGGTTCCATTGACACCATCGGTCTTCGCGAGGTCCGGGGCATGACAAACACACGGGGAATCGATCTAGGGCGGCAGGCACCTTCCGTCCTGTCCTTTCGAATCTTCACGGCACTAATTCCGCAAAGTGGGAGAAACTAATGGGTAGGGCAGACTTCACTGTGGAGCAATTGGTCGCCAAGATTCAACATGGTGAATTACAACTGCCCGAAATGCAGCGAAGGTACGTTTGGACTTCTACTAAGGTCCGCGATCTGCTCGATTCGCTCTACCGCGAATACCCCACGGGGGTAATCCTCACGTGGCAGCCATCCGGCCCGGTGCAGACGCGAGGCTTTGCTGTCACCACGGACAATCCTGTGCCAACAACACCCCTACTCCTCCTGGACGGACAGCAGCGTTTGACGTCCCTTTCCGCTGTCCTGCGTGGCGAACCAGTCTTGGTCAAGAACCGTCGTCGTCCCATTGAGATCCTGTTCAACCTCGACCACCCAGACGAACTCACTCTCATCACAGAGGTAAACGACGGGGAAAGTGGGGACGGGGACGCGGATGACGGCGACGACGCCGACTCTGACCTGGTAACTCGCGTGAACCGCCGGGCCTTCGTGGTCGCCAGCAATCAGGTAGCGGCACTCCCGAACTGGGTCAAAGTGTCCGACGTATTCACGCAGTCTGACTCGGCCCTTCTGCCGGCCGCAGGGGTGACCGGCTTCAATGATCCCAACTACCAGCGCTACTCGGACCGGCTCAAGCAACTCCGATCAATCGCTGACTACACCTACCGTGTCGACATCCTTGAGCCAACGAAGTCATACGAAGAAGTCACGGAAATCTTCGTCCGAGTGAACTCACTTGGCGCCAAGCTGCGCAGTTCCGACTTGGCCTTGGCGCAAATCACAGCGAAGTGGAACGGATCTCTGTCGTTGTTCAACCACTATCAGCAGGAAGTCGCCAATCGTGGATTCGATCTGGACTTGGGTGTCCATCTAAAGACGCTGATCTCGATCATTA
>JAUPKO010000226.1 GCA_030837395.1 Actinomycetota bacterium
CAGACCGACTACATCAACTCGATCCATCCCGAGGATGAGCCGGTGTACCCGGGCGACATCAAGATCGAGAAGCGTTTCGCCAAGATGGTCCGCTGGAACGCCGCGATCATGGTGCACCGCGCACAGCGACCCGGGATCGGTGTCGGTGGTCACATCTCGACCTTCGCCTCCTCCGCGACGCTCTATGAGGTGGCCTACAACCACTTCTTCAAGGGTCCGAACCACCCCGGCGGTGGCGACCAGGTGTTCTTCCAGGGCCACGCGGCACCTGGCATCTACGCCCGATCCTTCGTCCTGGGACGCTTCGGTGCCGATCGCATGGACGGCTTCCGACAGGAACTCTCCCACGCCGGCGGCGGCCTGCCCTCGTACCCACACCCGCGCCTAATGCCCGGCTACTGGCAGTTCCCCACGGTGTCCATGGGCCTGGGCCCGCTGCATGCGATCTACCAGGCCCGGTTCAACCGCTACTTGGCCGGCCGTGGCATCAAGGACACCGCCGACCAGCACGTGTGGGCCTTCGTCGGCGACGGCGAGACCGACGAGCCCGAGACCCTCGGCAAGATCAACCTGGCAGCCCGGGAGGAACTCGACAACCTCACGTTCGTCATCAACTGCAACCTGCAGCGCCTCGACGGCCCGGTGAACGGCAACGGCAAGATCATCCAGGAACTCGAAGCACTGTTCCGCGGCGCCGGCTGGAACGTGATCAAGGTGATCTGGGGCACCCCGTGGGACCAGCTCCTCGCGATCGACACCGAGGGCGCGCTGGTCAACCTGATGAACAACACCCTCGACGGCGATTACCAGACGATGAAGGCCGAGGACGGCGCGTTCATCCGCGAGTACTTCTTCAATCGCGATCCGCGCACCGCGGCCATGGTGGCGGATTGGACCGACGACCAGATCTGGGCGCTGTACCGCGGCGGCCACGACTACACCAAATTGCACGCCGCCTATGCCGCGGCACTCGCGCACAAGGGCCGGCCGACGGTGATCCTGGCCAAGACCGTCAAGGGCTACACGCTCGGCTCGCACTTTGAGGGGCGCAACTCGACCCACCAGATGAAGAAGCTCACCCTCGACGACATCAAGGCACTGCGTGACCGGCTGGAGATACCGATTCCGGACTCCGAGCTCGACCCCTACCTGCCGCCGTACTACAACCCGGGCGTCAACGACCCAATCGTGCAGTACGCCGTGGACCACAGGCAGGCCTTGGGTGGCTTCGTGCCGCAGCGGCAGGACGAATCGCGTCCGCTGGTGCTGCCCGGCGACAAGGTCTACTCGATCATGAAGAAGGGCTCGGGTAAGCAGGAGGTCGCCACCACGATGGCGTTCGTCCGGCTGCTCAAGGATCTGGTCAAGGACCCCGAGATCGGCCACCGAATCGTGCCGATCATCCCGGACGAGGCCCGCACGTTCGGCATCGACGCGATGTTCCCCACGCAGAAGATCTACAACCAGAACGGCCAGCTCTACACTGCCGTCGACCGCGAACTGCTGCTGTCCTACAAGGAAAGCGCCTCCGGGCAGATCCTGCATGAGGGCATCAACGAGGCCGGCTCCATGGCCACCTTCGCTGCTGTGGGTACGTCGTACTCGACCCACAACGAGCCGATGATCCCGGTGTACGTCTTCTACTCGATGTTCGGCTACCAGCGCACCGGCGACCAGTTCTGGCTGGCCATGGACCAGCGCGTACGCGGCTTCATCATCGGCGCCACGGCGGGGCGCACGACCCTCAACGGCGAGGGCCTGCAACATGAGGACGGCCACTCCCCCCTCATGGCCGCTACAAACCCCGCGCTTGTGTACTACGACCCCGCCTACGGCTACGAGATCGCGCACATCGTCAAGGACGGCCTGCGCCGGATGTACGGCGAGGACTCCGAAGACATCTTCTACTACCTGACGGTCTACAACGAGCCGATCCCGCAGCCAGCGGAACCGGCCGACGTCGACGTGGACGGCATCTTGCGCGGCATGCACCTGGTCTCGCCGGCCGCTGCCGGCGACGGCCCGCAGGCACAGTTGCTGGCCGCAGGTATCTCCCTGCCAGGGGCAATGAAGGCGCAGCGCCTGCTCGCCGAGGAATGGGGCGTGCGGGCATCGGTGTGGTCGGTCACGTCGTGGACCGAACTCCGCCGGGACGGCCTGGCCTGCGACCGCTTCAACATGACCCAACCCGACCAGCCCGCCGCCACGCCTTATGTGGCGGCTCGATTGGGCGCCACCGAAGGCCCGGTCGTGGGCGTCTCGGACTACATGACCGCGGTGCAGGACCTGATCCGACCGTGGGTTCCGCGGGACTACTACGTGCTGGGCACCGACGGGTGGGGCCTGTCCGACACCCGTGGCGCACTCCGGCGGCACTTCCTGGTGGACGCGGAGTCGATCGTGGTGCAGACCCTCAACGCGCTGTCGTTGCGGGGCGACTACGACCGTTCGGCCGTGGCCACGGCCATCAACAAGTACCGGCTGTGGGATCCTGCGGCCGCCGATGCGGGCAATACCGAGGGCGCCGGCTGAGGCACGCCCCGCGCCGCGTCGGCTGCATCCCCGGCCGCGGGGCTACGCTGATGCTCGATGATTGTCGACGTCGCCGCGGCCACGGCACTCGCCCCTGGCGAGGCACCTGCCACCCCGGCCCGCAGCACCCGGATCGCCGGGTACGTTGTCACAGTGCTGGCGGTGCTGGCGGGGTTCCGCCTGGCCTGGGTCAGCGACGACGCCCTCATCACCCTGCGCACGGCACTCAACGCTGCGCACGGCTGGGGCTGGGGCTTCAACGCCACCGAAGCCGTACAGGGCTACACCCATCCGCTGTGGTTCCTGATCTGGCTCGGGCTCGGGTCGCTGTTCGGCAACTGGCTGCTCGTGATCATGGTGGTGGGCTTGACCTGCACCGGGATCGCCGTGGGGCTCGTGTTCCGTCGCGGCACCAGCGGGCCGCGCATCGTGCTGGTGGGCGGCCTGCTGCTGCTGTCGACGGCCTTCGTCGAGTATGCCACCTCGGGCCTGGAGAACCCCCTGGGTTACCTCCTCTTCGCCCTGATCCTGACGCTGTTGTGGCGGCAGGACGATCGTGTCGGGACCAATCCACCCGACACCGTCGGCGCCCTCGGACCGATCGCGCTGGGCCTTCTCGCGGCGGCTGCTTTCCTGACCCGCATGGACTACTCGCTGCTGTTGGCCCCGATGGCGCTGCTGTGGGCCTGGCAGCACCGCAGTCGCCCGCGCGACCTCACCATGGCCGCAGTCGCCGCCATGGTTCCGGTGGCCGCGTGGTTCGCCTGGGCTTACGCCACCTACGGCTACGTGTTGCCGGCCACCTATGAAGCCAAGACGAATATCGTGGGCACCCCGGCCGAGCACGTGGCTGCCGGGCTGACCTACCTGAAGGTGTCACTGACCACCGACCCTGCCACCGCGCTGCTGCTGGCGGTAGGCGTTGTGGTGGCCATCGGCTGGGGCACGGCGTTGCTGCGGGCCGTGATGCTGGGCATCCTGGCCTACCTCGCGTACGTGGTGTGGATCGGCGGCGACTTCATGGTCGGTCGCTTCCTCGCGGTGCCGGTGTTCCTGACTTCGGCGATGCTCGTCAACGTGCCGGTCAGTTTCGCCCGGCTTGCCCGACTGCCGCACCTACCTGCGGCCCCACGGTGGGCCGGTGCGGTCGGTGGCGTGGTGGCGGTCGCTGCGACCGGCTACTTCCTGGGCCAGCCGTCGTCCACCCTCGCCGCACCTGTCGAGCCGCGCTGGAGCCATCGCGAAGTGTCCGTCACCGACGAGCGCGCACTATGGGGAGGGCAAGTCCGCGGCAACCTCACACGCTACCTGCAGGACCGCTCCACCGGCGGCGTTCCAGCCGTGCCGGAGTTCACCGGCTTGAGCTTCCAAACCGTCGTGATGTCGCTTGCACAGATTGAGCGCACCGCCAGTGATTGGCCTGATGCCCCCGCGACGCCAGAACTTCCGACCGACGTCACGGCGGGGTGTGGCGGGCTCGGTGTCGTCGCCCTCGCCAGCGGCCCGACACATCACTGGATCGACCAGTGCGCCCTCGTCGATCGATTCCTGGCCACCCAGCCCGGCCGCAAGGTGCCGATCGTGGGTCAGGCCGGGCACTACGTGCGCGAGGTGCCGCCCGGGTATCCGCAGGCCCTTCTGACCGGCGATCCGCAGCAGGTGAAGGATCCCGAACTGGCGGCTCAACTCACCGGAATCTGGGAGCGAATCCGGTCCCAGACGGCCGTGAGTCGCGCCGACTGAGCCGGATCGAGGACGAGCCCGGCGTCGCCACGGCGCACCGCATCGAGGTAGCCCTCGGGCACCTGCCGACGCATGTGCCCGGGCAGCGCCACCATGTCGGGGTCACCACCTGGCAACGCGGCCAAGAACCGGTCGGTCAGCGCGCACTCGTCAACCACGTGCACCCGCGGGCCGTTCATCACCGCGATCACCCCGAGCCCGCCACAGGCGCTGACCACCCGCTCCGGAAGGGCAGCGGGACCGGGGTTGTCCGGCCACTGATCAGCGGCGCGCTCGATCTGCCACAGCGGGGTGTTGATCAGTTCCAGCGGTTCACGCGAATCGTCGGCGAACACCGACTGTCCTGCCGCACCGTCGCTGGCACGCGCCTTGCCCAGGTTGCGCAGGTAGTCCCCGACACCGCCGTACTTGACGGCGTAGACCCCGCGCTCGTCAGACAGCACGATCTCCATCGGTTCCCACCGTTGCGTCGTCGGCCGCGCGAGTGTGGTGGCCGGGCTGCCGAGCAGCACCCCGACGATCGCCACGGCCATCACTGCCACCACCGCGGTGAGGTACGCCAAGGCACGGCTGCCAGTCCCCGCCACTGGCGGACCGTCGATCACGCGGCCGATCCGGTCGGGCAGATCCACCCGCGCGCACAGGGCCGCGCAGATGAGTACGGGGACGGCCACGAACCGACCGATCATGAAGTCGCCACCGATCCACACCACATACGCCAGATACAACGCGATGCCCACCAGCCAGCTGCGTTGCATCGCAGTCCCCCACCTCAGCAGCAGCACGGCCCCGACCGCCAGCATCACCACCGTCGCCGGATCATGGCGCAGACTGAAACTCAGGTAATACCAGCCGGTTTCGATCAGCTGTCCGCGCGGGATCGCCAGGTTGGTCTTGGCCTCGTAGGTGGCTGGCAGTACGTAGCCGTAGGTCACATAGGCCCAGCCGAACCACAACCCGACCGGCAGGAGCGCCGCACCTGCCGCGGCCACCAGGGCTCGGACGTTGTCGCGGCGCTGCCATGTCCAGAGGGCCGCAGCGGGCAGGAACAGCAGCACATAGTCCATCCGCGTGAGCACCAGGGCAGCCACCAGCAGGCCGGTCAACGCCGCTGCGGCAACTGCCCTGCGGTCGGCACTCGACACCGCGATCAACGCGGCGAACAGCAGGTAGCCCAGGGGGTTCTCCAACCCCGACGTGGCGTACTCGACGAAGGCGTTGGACAGCAGCAGCAGTCCGCCGATGAGCACGATCCGCGGCCCGGATCGCCCGGGCGCCAGGGCGAGCAGCACCGCGGCGGCAGTGGCGACCACACCCATGACCATCGCTGTGCCGAGCCAGTTGCCGGTGGCCGAGCCGGCCAGCAGCCACAACCCGAACCACAGCGGATGGGTGTAGCCCTGCACCGCCTCAGTGGCATTGAAACCCCACCCCCACCCGTGGGCGGCGTTGAGGGCCGTGCGAAGAGTGATCAGGGCGTCGTCACCCACCCAGGCAAGACTCGCGGCCGCCGCCGCAATCAGCCCCGCCATCACGAGGGCGGTAACGATCGGGCCGCGATCCCGCGAGACGCGCGTCACCTGCGGCGCCACCACCGTCGTCGCCATGCTCACCTCGCTCCGTGCCGCCTCATCCTCGGGGCACGGACCAGCCCATCACACCACCTGATTGAGCCAGCGCACTGGCGCGCCGTCGCCGGCATGGCGCAGTGGTTCGAGCTCGTCGTCCCAGGGCCGACCCATGAGCAGTTCGAGTTCATCCTCAACGTTGAACTCCTCGCCGAGGATCGATTCGGCCGCAGCCCGGCCGAGCATCTCGCGCAGATGCTCCACGCCCACCATGACAACACCCTTGGAGGCGATGGTCGCTCGGAAGATACCCAAGTCGGGCGTACACGAATACCGCTCGCCGTCGGTGCCGGGCGTGGGGTCCTCGGTGACCTCGAACCGGAGCCCGGGAAAAGCCCGCAGTTCAGTCACCAGGCGGGACCCGGTGCCTGGAGCGCCGGTCCATACGAACTCGCACCGCAGCGCGCCCTCCAGGGCAGGCTGCGGAGAAAACTCAAGCGTCACGGGACGCCCGAGTACGCGCTCCAGTGCCCACATGACGTGGGCACTCATCGCTCGTGTGCAGGTGTGGACGAACACGACGCCACGCGCCTGAACTGCTGCGCCCGTCACACCGGTTGGTGTAGTCACGACCGTCCTCCTCGGTTGAGAGTCGCCTTCCCCTGCGCCCTCGTGGAGACCGGTTGAACCGGTGCCACTATAGCAACGTTCACACCCCTGGCAACACCCGTCCCACGTGCCACATCAGTCACATCAGTCACACGGGCTCCCTGCGCCGCAACCATTCCTGCACGGCATCACGGTAGCCGAGGGCGGCCCGGTAGCGTGTCAACTCCGGCGAGACACCCGGCAGCGAGCATGCCAGAGCCTCGCGTTCGACCGGCGTCAACTCGCCCAGCGACGTCAGGAACGTCCGAATACCGAACACCACCGTGCGACTATCTGCCATCGCGCGCATCGATTGCCGTTCAGTGCGCAGCCACACGCGACGCGGCACCTCGTCCGGGCTGACCTGCACCGGCGGCTTGGGGTCCGGGTGGAAGAGGTCGTCGTCGGCCGTGAGCGTCCAATTGAACCGTTCCCAGATGCCCTGCCCGCCACCGGTTGCGATGCGGTCGAAAGCCATTCGGCTGGCCGCTGCCAACCGATCGGAGTAGTGCGGTACGGGCGTGTGGATGGCGTCCAGGTCCTGGCCGATCTTGTCGCCCAGCCGCCAGAAACTTGGGAAGCACACACACCCGGCCACCAATCGCCACGTCCCCGCATCGTCGCGCTGCATCAATGTCAGGTCCTCCTGCACGGTCAACGCTGTGGCCCGCAGCAGTGCAACGGCCCCGCCGCGCTCGACCCCCTCACCGGTTCGGCGCCCCTGACCCCTCGGCCCACCCGCAGCGGGCGTGACCGCGTCGGCCACCATCCGCGCGAGCAGAGTCACCGCGGCCTCGGCGTGCGGCAGCACGGCCAGCACCTCGTCGGGATGGTCGTCGAGCAGTCGCCGTTTGGCCGCCAACTGGGCTGGCCCATCAGGCCCGGGCAGCAACCAACGCTGGGTCGGCCGGGTGCCCACCGTGAGCCGAAACGGCCGCGGCTGCACGGGCACAGCCAACCCGCGCAGTTCGTGCTCGGGCCCGATGCCGGTGAACATCGTCCCAGCGTAACCAACGAGTTGCCCGGACCTCGGGCGACGAGTGTGCGCGCGGACTACGCTAACCGCGACTGCCAACAACGGGAAGGCCTCCACGTGACTGCCGACTTCACCGCCCCCGACATCTCCTCGCGACAACTCGCCGACGAGTTCATGCGCAATCTGCGCACCTCCCGCGGGGTCGATCTGACCCGAGCCACCAAGAACGACCTCTACCAGGCCCTCGGCCTGACGGTGCGCGGCCTGCTGATGCAGGACTGGATGGACCGTCTCACGGACCAGTTTCAGCAGGGGCCCAAGGTCGTGGCCTACCTCAGCGCCGAGTACCTGCTCGGGCCCCAGTTGCTCAACACGCTGCTCGCCTTCGACCTCGAGAAGCAGATGCGTGAGGCGCTCTCGCACCTTGATCTGAGCCTGGACGAACTGATCGCGATCGAGCCCGAGCCAGGGCTGGGCAACGGCGGTCTGGGCCGACTGGCCGCGTGCTACATCGACAGCCTGGCCACCCTGGGCATCCCCGCCGTGGGCTATGGCATCCGGTACGAGTACGGCATCTTCCAGCAGACCTTCGAGGACGGCCGCCAAGTTGAGAAGCCCGATAAGTGGCTCTCCAGCGGCACCCCTTGGGAGTTCCCGCACACCCACATGTCGCAGCCGATCGGCTTCGGCGGGACCACCGAGCGCCACGTCGACGAGCTGGGCAACCTGCGCACCACCTGGATCCCCTCCTCCACGATCAACGCGGTGCCCTACAACTACTTGGTCCCGGGCTTTCGCAACGGGGTGGTGAACACCTTGCGACTGTGGGCGGCCGAGTCCCCCGACGAATTCAACCTGGAGATCTTCAACCGGGGGGACTACGTCACGGCCGTGGCCGAGCAGGTGCACGCCTCCAACCTGTCCAAGGTGCTCTACCCGGAGGACTCCACCCCGCAGGGCAAGGAGTTGCGCCTGTCGCAGCAGTACTTCTTCACCGCAGCCTCGCTCCGCGACTTCCTGGACCAGACCATCCCCCCCGGTTTCGACTTGGACCGGCTGCCCGAACGGGTCGTGTTCCAACTCAACGACACCCACCCGGTGATCGGGATTCCCGAGTTGATGCGAATCCTGGTGGACGAACGTGGCCTGCTGTGGGACGACGCCTGGGACATCACCACCAAGACCTTCGCCTACACCTGCCACACCCTCATGCCGGAGGCGCTGGAGGTGTGGTCGGTTGAGCTGATCTCACGCCTGCTCCCCCGTCACATGGAGATCATCTACGAGATCAACGCCCGGTTCATGGCCCAGGTACGCGCGGCCTTCCCCGGTGACGGCGCGATCGCCGGACGCATGTCGATCATCCAAGAGGAGCCCTGGCGTGGTGTGCGCATGGCTCACCTGGCAGTCGTCGGCAGCAGCAAAGTCAACGGTGTGGCGGAACTGCACTCACAACTGCTGCGCGACAAGGTGCTGCACGACTTCTCCCAGATGTGGCCGGACAAGTTCACCAATGTGACCAACGGGATCACGCCGCGACGATTCCTGCGGGTGGCCAACCCGGGACTGTCCGCGCTGATCACCGACGCCATCGGCCCGGGGTGGGAGCGCGACCTCGATCGGTTGAGCGAACTCGAGCCGCTGGCCGACGACGCGGCCTTCCGGGAGAAGTTCGCCGAGATCAAGCGCGCCAATAAGGCCCGCTTCGCGACCTTGCTCGCTGACCGCGACGACCTGGAAGTGGACCCGAGCACGATGTTCGACGTCATGGTCAAGCGGCTGCACGAGTACAAGCGGCAAGTGCTCAAACTCCTGCACATCGTCACCTTGTACCAACGGATCAAGGCCAATCCCGGTGTCGACGTGGTGCCGCGCACGTTCGTCTTCGGCGCCAAGGCGGCACCTGGCTACGTCATGGCCAAGCAGACCATCGAGTTGATCCTGGCGGTCGCCAAGGCCATCGATGAGGACCCGGTGGTGCGTGGCCGACTCAAGGTCGCCTTCCCCGCCAACTACAACGTCGTGCTGAACCAGGTGATCGTGCCGGCCGCCGAACTCAGCGAGCAGATCTCGATGGCGGGCAAGGAGGCCTCGGGCACCGGCAACATGAAATTCGCCCTCAACGGCGCCCTCACGATCGGCACCCTCGACGGCGCCAACGTCGAGATCCGCGAGCTCGTCGGCGCCGACAACTTCTTCCTGTTCGGCCTGACCGAGGAGGAGGTCAGCGCCACTCAGGCCAGCGGCTACCGGCCACGCGACTTCTACGAGCGCGACCCCGAATTGCGCCGCGCCATCGATGCGCTCGCCGGCGGGGTGCTGCTCGGTTCGGCGCGCGAGGCCGGACTGTCCGTCATCTATCACCTGCTCGATGACGACCCGTTCCTGGTGTTCGCGGACTACCGGGCCTACATCGACGCCCAGGACCGGGTCTCGGCGGCCTACTTGGACACGGACGACTGGAACCGACGGGCGATCCTCAATGTGGCCCGATGTGGCTTCTTCTCCTCCGACCGATCGATTCAGGACTACCTCGACCGCATCTGGCACGCAACGGCGGGCTGACGTGTCCGACCCCCACGACCCCACCCTGCGCGCCGGCACCCGCGACCGCGACGCCTGTGCCCAGGTGCTGAACGAGGCGATGGCAGAGGGGCGGCTCACGGCAGATGAGCATGACGAGCGTCTGTCGCGCTGCTACGCGGCGGTGACGATGGGCGACCTCGCTGCCTTGACCGCGGACGTGCCACACCGGCAGACCGCCGAGGTTGCCGCGACCGCCGCGAAGGCAGTGCCGGCCAGCGCGGCGACTCGCCCCCCGACCAAGTCCGGTACCTCCGGCCTGCGCGGTATGTGGGCGTCGTGGGCTGGCGTGTCGATCCTTGTCACGGTGATCTGGGCTTTGGGGGCCTTCAGCAACACCGACGGCGAATCGGACTACTTCTGGCCGATGTGGGTGATCGGGCCGTGGGGGGCGGTCAATGCCATGGTGTCGGTGTTCTCGTGGGGCGGTCGAGGCAAGTAGTACGGGCAGTTCCCGCCGGGGTGGACGTGGCTGTGGGCAGTTCCCGCCGGATTTGGCGGGAACTGCCCACAGGTGGTGCTGGTGTGGCGGGCTGTGCCCGGTCCAGCGGTCAGGTCAGCCGCAGGACCACGGGCCCCAGCCGGCGGACTGGTAGTAGTTGTAGGCCACCTGGTCCTGGGCCCAGGCCGGGGCCTGGTCCGGGGTCGCGGCGTAGGCGCCGCCGCCATTGGCCAGCCAC
>JAUPKO010000227.1 GCA_030837395.1 Actinomycetota bacterium
CAGGACGGGGCGAGGTCCGGACGGGAGGCGTAGGCGCCGCCACCGTTGGCAATCCACGACGGGATGTCGAACTGCCAGGCACCGTAGTAGCCGTTGCCGGTGTTGGTCGAGTAGTTGTTGGTGGATTCGCAGAACTTGACGGACATCGCTTTGTCGCTCGCGGCCCAGGCAGCGACGTCGCCACTGGCGGAGCCGGCGGAGCTCGCGGTGCTGGTGGCCTCAGCGGCCGCCGCGGAGGCCTGCATGGCGGCGATCTCGGCCTCGGCGGCGGCCTGGGCTTCGGCCTCGGCCCGCATGGTGGCGGCGATGGCTGCGGTGTATTCGGCGACCGCGGCATCGTTGCGCATCTCTTCGGTGACTGCGGAGGTGATAGCCGCAGTGTCATCGGTCGGGGCAACTGCAACCGGTGCGGTCGCGGAGGGCAGGGGGGCCAGGGTGGTGGTCGTGGGCTGGGCATTTGCGGACGCGATGCCGGCCAGGCCGATGCCGGCGATGGCGGCCGTGGTGATGATGGTGGTGGCCTTGCGGTTCATGCGATGCTCCTGGTGTTCGAGGTGGTCTGTGGTGGTGCTTGATGTATGTGTTATTCCCGACCTCGAGCGGTGTAACGGTCGTTTCAGGTGTGCTGCGTCTCGCCAATGGTAAGGAAATGGTGAGAATCACTGGGTTGGCGTGAACCAGACTCCGCTGGTGCAAGAGTTTGCGCGGGCTATGTGTGGGCTAGAGTCGGTCGGCACAGCGGCCCGACATCGGGGTCAGCTCGCGACGAGGGAGTTGTCCATGTTCGGGCGTCGGCGCTTCGAGGTCAAAACGGCCGGGCAGCTGCAACGTATGCGCGAGGCCGGGTTGGTGGTGGCACAGGCCCTGACCGCGGCCGCCCGCGCGGTGCAACCAGGAGTCACCACGGCCGAACTGGATGAGGTCTCGGCCAGCGTCATCGCCGAGGCCGGCGCGCTGCCGAGTTTCCTGGGCTATCACGGATACCCGGCCCATGTGTGCGTCAGCGTCAACGACGAAGTGATCCACGGCATCCCCGGACCGCGCGTGTTGGCCCCCGGTGACCTCGTGTCGATCGACTGCGGGGCGATTGTGCAGGGCTGGCACGGTGACGCCGCCGTGACGGTCGTCTGCGGCGGGCGGACGGACGACGCCAGCGCGCGGCTATCGGAGGTCACCGAGGCCGCGCTGTGGGCGGGGATCGCCGCGGCCAGGGTCGGTGCCACCATCGGTGACGTCGGCCACGCCATCGCCGAGCGGGTGGCAGCGGCCGGGACGGGCTACGGCATCGTCGACGGTTTCACCGGCCACGGGATCGGCTCGGCCATGCACATGACGCCGGATGTGCCCAATGTTGGCCGGCCGGGGCGCGGCCCACGACTCGTGGCTGGCATGGCGATCGCCATCGAACCCATGATCACCCTTGCTGGTGACGACACCGACACGCTCGACGACGGTTGGACGGTGGTAACCACCACAGGTGTGCGGGCGGCGCACTGGGAGCACACAGTGGTCGTCACCCCGGCCGGTCCCTGGGTGACGACAGCTCCCGACGGCGGCGGGCTGGCTGACGATGTCGCCTTGGCCAGCTTCGGCTGAACAAGCGTTTGGCTCCGGTCCCGCCGACTCGAGGTCGCGCCGATCACGCGGTCCGACGGTGAATCGACTTGAAGGTGAGGTAAGCTCCCAAACCTTCCATGCCGTACTCGACCCCCAACCCGGAATCGTGCCGGCCGCCGAACGGCGCGCTGTGGTTGGAGGCGAAGAAGTTGATGCCGATCGATCCGCTGTCGATGCGTTGGGCAACGGCGAGGGCATGGTCCGGGTCGGTCGAGTAGACGATGCCGCCGAGGCCGAACGCGGTGTCGTTGGCCACGGCGATCGCCTCGTCCTGGTCACGGTAACTCAACACAGTGAGGACCGGACCGAAGATCTCCTCCCGGGCGACGGTCATCTCAGGGGTCACGTTGCGCAGAACCGTGGGAGCGATGAAGTACCCCGGCCCCTCGATGGGTGTGCCGCCGGTTGTGGCTTCCGCGCCCTCCACCCGCGCCGACTCCAGGTAACCCAGAACCTTGCGGTATTGCGCTTCGGTGGCCACGGGGCCGAATACGGTGTCGACGTCGAACGGGTCGCCGAGTTTGGAGCCGGCGATAGTGGCGGTCACCATGTCGACCACTTCGGGGTAGCGAGCCTCTGGCGCGAGAATACGCGTTGAGATGTAGCACGTCTGGCCACTGTTGCGCAGGCATGATCGCACCAAACCCGCCGACATGGCGCCGAGGTCCGCGTCGGGCAAGACCAGGGCCGACGACTTCCCGCCGAGTTCCAGGGTCACCGGCCGCAGCAACTCACCGCAGGCAGCCGCGATCCGTCGCCCCACCGGAGTGGAACCGGTAAAGGCGACCTTGTCCACCTGCCGGTGGCGCACGAGGGCGTCGCCGGCGGCCGCCTCCCCGGTGATGAGGTTGACCACGCCGGGCGGCACGCCGGCGTCGGCCAAGGCCTCGACGACGAAGCGAATCGACAGCGGTGTGGGCGGCGCCGGCTTGATCACGACGGTGCAGCCGGCCAGCAGGGCGGGGGCGAGTTTGATGACCACCAGATTGATGGGGAAGTTCCACGGTGCGATCAACGCGCAGACGCCGATGGGGTCACGAAGCACTACAGTCTCGGCGCCGCCGGCGGGGAACGGTCGGACATCGGGAGCGGCCAGCCGGTCAGCCAAGGAGGCGAAGTAGCGGAAGATGCTCGCCGCGTTGGCGGCAGCACCAGCGGTCTCCATCACCGGGCTGCCGTTCTCCCGGGTGTTCGTCCACGACAGCGGATCGGCGCGACGTTCTATTTCGTCTGCCGCCCGCAGCAGCACGTCAGCACGTTCATGTGGGGTCATCCGTGGCCACGGGCCGTCGTCAAAAGCCGCTCGGGCGGCGGCCACCGCGGCGTCGACGTCGGCGGCGTTCGCGTTGGGGACCGAGCCCCACACCTCGGAGGTGGTCGGGTCGACGATGTCGGATCGTTCCGACGAGTGAGCGGTCTGCCATCGCCCGTGCAGGTAGATGTCGTCGACGTGGGTCCAGGGCAACGTCACCTGGGCTCGGACCTCGCTGAGCGCGATCACCGCAGCACCGCCGTCTTTAGCAGGGCGCACGAGCGATCCAAGGCGGCCTCGCCCATCAGGATGCCGGCCTCGGTAAGCAGTTCCGGGATGATTTCGGCCCGCAGCCGGTCCGTGTACACCGCCGGGTTCATCTTGAACCAGCCCGAGGCCAGGGCGATGCCCATCGGCTCGAACCGCCAGAGGCGGTCGGCGTCGCGCATGAGGGCATCCTCCAGCGAATACGCCTCGTGCCGGGTGTCGTGGCCGTCGATGATCGCGCAAACCTCCATGACGAAGGCATCGTCGTATCCCAGCGGAGGCAGTACTTCCTGGGCGATGAGGCACCCTTGCTTTTCGTGTTCGTAGCGGATCGCGGCCTTGCGCCAGTCGCCGGCGAATCCCTCCGAGAGGATCTTCTCCTCATCGACGCGGGCCCAACCGGTGTCGTGCAGCAGGATCGCGACCCGCACGAGCAGGGCATCCGCCTGCGGATAGGCCGCACACAGCCGCTCGGCGTAGGCCAGCGAAACGGGCAGGTGGATGTCGTTGCCGCGGGTCCGGGTCTCGGTGACCACGGACCGCCAGATCGGGTCGAGGTCAGAGCCGTTCGGCGGGGTGGTTTCGATAGGTGAGGTGTCGACCGGCTGCGACACCGGCACCGGTGTGGGAGGCAACGGCAGGGGCATGACTAACTCGATTCTGCGGAGTCGGCGGTCACGGTGATCTTCTTGAGCGGCACGGCAGGGTCCGCCGCGAGATCGGCCGGGATGGCGCCACCCTTGGCTAGGGCGGCCTTGACGGCCATGAAGTCCAGCGGCACGTTGATGCAATCCGCGGCGATGATCCTGCCTTCGCGGTAGTAGAGGACGGAGAGTTTGGGGTCGTCGTCGATACGGATGACAGTCTGGTCATAGCCGGTGGACAACCCGGCGATCTGCAGTTTCAGTTCGCCCTGATTCGACCAGAACCAGGGGATGCCCGCGTACTCCTCCGGGTTGCCGGTGATCGCGTAGGCAGCCACCTTCGCTTGCTCGATGGCGTTGTTGACGCTCTCGAAGCGCACGCGGTCGCCGGCGGGGGCCCCGGGCACCGGGTTGGGCAGGTTGGCGCAGTCGCCCACCGCCACGGTGACGCCGTCGGAACACAGGGCGTGTGCGTCCACGACGATGCCGTTGTCGCAGGCCAGGCCCAAGTTCTGAGCCAACTCGGTGTTGGGTAGGACACCCACGCCGATGAGCACGAGGTCGGCCGGGATCTGCTCACCGTTGACTGTCACCGCTCCCACGGCGTCGCCGGACGCCACGATCGATTGCACCGTGGCGTCGAGCAGGATCCTGATGCCCGCAGCGGTGTGATGGTTGTACAGGAACTGCGACGTCTCCGGCCCCACGGCCCGTCCGATGAGCCGCTGTCCGGCCTCGACCAGGGTGACGTCCTTGCCAAGTTTGCGCAGGCTGGCGGCCGCCTCCAGGCCGATGAAGCCGCCCCCGATCACGACGACGTTCCGTACCGCTGGGACCCGCGCCTTGAGTTCCAAGGCATCGTCGGCGTTGCGCAGGTAGAGCACTCCAGGTAGGTCGATGCCGGGGAGTTGCAGGTGCCGTGCCCGGGCACCCACGGTGAGGGCGAGCCGGCGGAAGGGGAACTGCATTCCCGAGCGTGCGTGCGCCACACCGGAACCGTCGGGGTCCTTGTCGATCCGCACGATGCGCTCGTTCTTCACCACGGTGATGTTGTGTTCGTCCCAGTACTCCTGGGTGCGGAAGATCGGCGACTCCTTGGTGATGACGTCCTGCAGGAACTCCTTGGACAGCGCTGGCCGCTGATAGGGCCGATGATTCTCATCACCGAGCAGCGTGATCTGGTCGTCGTAGCCCAGGGCCCGCAATGACGCGGCCAGCTGTACGCCGGCCTGCGACGAACCGATGATCAACAGCCCGGTGGCAGCCTGCTCGGACATGGCCTCACACCTGCGTCTCTGGGGTGGTGACATGCAGGTCGAAGTCCTCGGTGACCTTGATCTGGCAGCACAGTCGGGAGGTCTCCTCGCGGTCCACCGCGGTGCCGTAGAGCATCTCGTCCTCCATCGGTTCCATCGGTGTGAGCGAGGCGAAGTCCGCGGGGTCCACGATCACGTGACAGGTCGCGCAGGACAGCGATCCGCCGCACTCGGCGACGATGCCGGGGACACCGCTGCGCACAGCGGTCTCCATCACTGAGTCGCCGACATTCGCGTTGACGGTGCGAATGTCGCCCGCGAAGTCGGTGAAGGTGATCTGGGGCATGGCAATCCTCCTGGAATGGTCCGGCTAGATGAACTGGCGGCCACCGTCGACGACGATGGTCTGTCCGCTGATGAATGACGAATCGGATGAGGCGAGGAACAGCGCGGCGCCGACGATGTCTTCCGGTTGGCTGGCCCGCCGCAGGGCGCCACGGTCCACGCCGTAGTTCTCGGCATCGGACATGAGCCCGTAACTCGCCTCGGTGAGGGTGAAGCCAGGTGCGATCGCGTTGACCGTGATGCCACGCCTGCCTAATTCCTTGGCCATGACGCGGGTCATGGCGATCACCCCGCCTTTCGAGGCGACATAGTGCAACCACTGCTCGGACCCGCTGTAGATGGTGGCGGAGGACATGTTGACGACACGCGCCCCCTCGGGCAGGTGCGGGCTGGCTGCACGCACCATCAGCCACGGTCCCTTGAGGTTGACCGCCATCACCCGATCCCACTCGTCAGGGTCGATGTCCTCCAGCGGTGACCGCGTCACGTTGGCGTACATCGCTGCGTTGTTGACGAGCACGTCGATGCGGCCGCCGCCGAACTCGGCCACCGCCGCAGCGGCATCGGTGGCGCTGACCGGATCGGTCACGTCCACCGCACCCGACCACGCCCGGGCACCCTCGGCGCGCACCAACTCGGCGGTCTCGGCGGCGCCCTCGGAGTTGAGATCGGCCACTGCAACCTGGTACCCGCGTTGGGCGAAGCCCACGGCGAACGAGCGGCCGAGGCCGCCGGCCGCGCCAGTGACGAACACCGTGCGGCCAGCGCCCTCAGTGCGAGCAGCGCCTGGATCAGGCATCTGCGCCCGCCAGGATTTCCACCCGACCGGTGTTGCCATCCACCCGGATGATCTGGCCGGTCTCGATGGTCGTCGAACCGTTGCCCGTGCCGGTGACGGCGGGCAGGCCGTACTCACGGCAGACGATCGCGGCGTGGCTCATCATGCCGCCGATGTCGGTGACGGTCGCCTTGATCTTGCCGAACACCGGACCCCACGACGGGGCGGTGATGGTGGCCACCAGGATTTCGCCCTCGAGCACATCGTTGAGGTGATCGGCGTGTGTCACCACGCGGGCGGGGCCTTCGACCACGCCGGGGGAGGCGGCCATGCCGGTGATGGCACCGTCGTCCTCACCCGCTTCGGCGGCGAGCCACTGCTGCACCTGCTCGGTGGTGATGCCGTAGAGCATCATGGTGAAGGGCTCGGTGATCTCCGCCGGCGGGGTGTTCAGGGCGGGTTGCGGCCGCTGGCTCGACAGTGCGTCGATGATCGCCCGGCGGCGTTCGATCTCGGCCGGCCAGTAGTGCGGACCGGTTGCCTCGGCACCGACCGCCCACCCGGTCACGTAGTCGAAGATGGCATCGCGAACCTCGCCGCGGGTGAGGTAGAGCATGTCTTCGGGCTTCTCCCAGAAGCCGGCCTCGACGAAGACCGCGCCGAGTTCACGGACCTTGCGCCAGAAGACGCCCATGGTCCAGTGCTCGATGTAGAAGTTGTGGTTCTCCACGTACGGGTAGGCGGTCGCCGCCAGGCCGAGCTTGCCGTCGAAGGTCTC
>JAUPKO010000228.1 GCA_030837395.1 Actinomycetota bacterium
TCGCGCATGCCTGGCCCACCCTTAGGTCCTTCCCAACGGATGACCACGACGTCGCCCGCCTGGATGGTCCCGTCCTCCAGCGCGGCCATCGCGGACTGCTCGCGCTCGAACACCCGGGCCGAACCTTCGAACGTTTGCACGTTGACCCCGGCGTTCTTGCACACCGCACCCTCGGGCGCCAGGGACCCGCCGAGGACCGTGATTCCCCCGTGGCTATCCAAGGGCGTCGCCATGGCGCGCAGGATGTCGCCGTCGGGGTCGATGGAGTCGAGGTCGGCCAGGTTCTCGGCAACCGTCTTGCCGGTGACGGTCAGGCAGTCGCCATTGAGCAGCCCGGCATCGAGCAGCGCCCGCATCACCACCGGCACTCCCCCAACGCGGTCGACGTCGCTCATCACGTAGCGGCCGAACGGCTTGACGTCGGCCAGCAGCGGCACCTTGGACCCGATCCGGTGGAAGTCCTCCATCTCCAGGTCGATGTCCGCCTCGTGCGCGATGGCCAGCAGGTGCAGCACCGCGTTGGTGGAACCGCCGAAAGCCATGACCACGGCGATCGCGTTCTCGAGCGACTGCTTCGTGATGATGTCGCGGGTGGTGATGCCCTGCCGGATCAGCTCGACGACGGCAGACCCGGAGGCCCGCGAGATGCCGTCACGGCGCCGATCCACCGCCGGCGGCGCTGCCGACCCGGGCAGCGACATGCCCATCGCCTCGGCCGCGCTCGCCATCGTGTTGGCCGTGTACATGCCGCCGCAGGCGCCTTCACCCGGACAGATAGCCCGCTCGACGGCGTCGACCTCGTCCCGGGTGATGAGCCCCCGGGCGCAGGCCCCGACCGCCTCGAAGGCGTCGATGATCGTGACGTCCTTGTCACCCAACCGCCCCGGCAGAATCGACCCGGCGTAGACGAACACGCTTGCCACATCCAGCCGCGCCGCAGCCATCAGCATGCCCGGCAGAGACTTGTCGCAGCCGGCGAAAGTCACCATTCCGTCGAGCCGTTCGGCCTGCATGACGGCCTCCACCGAGTCGGCGATGATCTCGCGGCTGACAAGCGAGAAGTGCATGCCCTCGTGACCCATCGAGATGCCGTCCGAGACACTTATGGTCCCGAACTGCATGGGGAAGCCACCGGCGGCATGAACCCCTTCCTTGGAGGCCTTGGCCAGCCGCTCGAGGCTGAGGTTGCATGGGGTGATCTCGTTCCAGCTCGACGCCACGCCGATCTGCGGCTTGGGCCAATCTTCGTCCGTCATGCCCACTGCCCGGAGCATGCCGCGGGCGGCGGCCCGCTCGAGCCCATCGGTGACGACCTTGCTGCGCGGTTTCATGTCGGCCATGGGGCCAGCCTAGTGAGCGTGGTCAAGTCACGGTGACGACGCCCACAAGTGGCTCGCCCGCGCAGTAGCGACGCAGTTGCGCCGTCAGCAGCGCCTGCGCCCGCGGTGGGAAAGCCGTGGTGTCGCCGCCGATGTGCGGGGTGATCAGCACTCCCGGTGCACGCCACAGCGGGTGGTCCGCCGGCAACGGCTCCGGATCGGTCACGTCCAGCGCCGCCCGCAGCCGCCCTGTGCTCACCTCGGCTAGCAACGCGTCGGTGTCGATCACCGGGCCGCGGGCCACGTTGACCACCAGCGCATCGTCGGGCAGCAGCGCCAACCGCCGGGCGTTCAGCAGGCCGCGGGTGGCGTCGGTCAGCGGCACCGCGAGCACCACGATGTCGGCGCTGGGCAGCAGCGCGTCCAACTCTTCGACGCCGTTCACGCCCGTCCGCGAGCTGCGCGCCACCGGCACCAGGTCGACGTCGAACGGGGCCAACCGGGCACCGATGGCCTGGCCCACCCCACCCGATCACGAGCACACGGGAGTCGGCGAGGGTCCGGCGGGTGCGGTGGTCCCACCGACCATCGACTGTGTCCCGGGCGGCATCATCGAGGCCGCGCTGGGTGGCGATCATCAGGCCCAACGCCAGTTCCGCGGTGCTGGCGTCGTGCACCCCCACGGCGTTGCACAGGCTCACGCCGGTCGGCAGTCGCTCGGCGATGCCATCGACCCCGGCGGTCAGCGCCTGCACGACCCGCAGCCGCGGCATCGAGGCGGCCACCGCGGCGTTGTCGGCCAGGCCCATATAGGGCAGGACGAAGAACTCTGTGATGGCCAGCACCGGCCCTGGCGGAGGCGGTTCCGGGGCACCATTCCACTCGGCCTGACTCAGCGGCACGTCCGGCGGCACGACCATGCCGTGGGGCAGCACCACCCAGCGCGGTCCACCTGAAGTGGCAGCGGTCGGTTCCATGGCCCCGACCCTAGGCGCGGCGGTGCACCCCACGCACGGCCCCGCTGCGGTTCGACCGCACAATGGGTGGCGTGGAACCGATGCTCAACTACCGGCGCTTCCGGTTCGACGGAGACGACGCTACGTCGCTGGTCGGCTGGACCAACGACGCCGAGGACAAGCCCCCGCTGCTGATCTGCAACGGCCTGGGCACACCGCCCGAAGCCTGGCCCACGCTGCTCACCGATGAGCCGGACTACTGGGTCGCGGGGTGGAACCACCGCGGCGGCCTGGGTTCGGATCGGCCAGCTGA
>JAUPKO010000229.1 GCA_030837395.1 Actinomycetota bacterium
CACCCCGCCCGGTGACACCACCACGGTGCCCATCAACCCCATGCAGCGCGACGACTGCACCGTGCAGATCACTTCCCACGCCTACTCCACGGAGATCTCCGGCAGCACAGGGCGCAGCGTGGCCATTGGCGGCAGCACGAGCACCGGCGGCGGCACCACCGTGGCCGAATGGCGTTGGCTCGCGCCTGTCATCACCGAATTCTCCGGCGACGCCAAACTGGTGTTCGCCTACCAATGTGCCTCCGGCTCCACCACCTTCCAGGTGGCCATCGGCGACTGGAACCAGACTGCTGCGAGCGGCAACTACACCTCCCGGGCAACGACCACCGCGTCAGTCAGTTGTACCGGCACCTGGCGCACCGCCGAAGTCAACCTCTCCGTACCGAAATTCTCGGTCCGCTCCAAGAATGGCAGCGGTGCTGTGCCCACCTACCTCGTCGTGCGCATCGCCGCACCGTCGGGCGCTCAGGTGCGCCTGGACTACGACTCCGCCGCTTCGCCGAGCACGCTGTTCATCGGAACGAAGCCATGAACCGCCCCGGCCGCCGCGCACGCGAAGTCCTGAAGCCCCGCCAGCGCCCCACCCGTGATGAGGGCATGACTCTCATCGAGGTCATGGTGGCCATGACGCTCATAGGCATCCTCGGCACCGTAATGGTCGGTGGCGTGCGTGACAACAACAAACTCAACGTCATCACCAGGGACGAGAGCAATGGCCTGGCCGACGTCAAGACCGTCGTGGAACGGCTCGGTCGCGATGTGCGATCCGCCCGCAGCCTCAGCCCCGGCGCCACCGAATCCCAACTCGTCCTGTGGGTCGACCTCAACTCCGACTACATCAAGTCTGACGACGAGATCGTCACCTGGCAGCTGATCAAGGAGACCGAGGACGGCGTCCAGTACAACGTCATCCGCCAGACCGAAGGCGGCGATCCCACGATCCAGGCCCGCACCCTGGTGAGCGGCATCGCCTTCTGCTACTGGACTGAGTCCGCCGCACCCAACCAGGCAGACTGCGCCGGCTCCCTGCCGGCCAGTACGGGCGGCGGTGGACTCTCGGCGGACGATGCCGCCCGCACCCGGCTCGTCACGACCATCACCACCTACGACGCCCTGCCCAACGCCGGCACCGGCACCCGCCAAGTGGCTTTCTCCAGCCGACTGCGTAACGTCGAATAGGCGATGATGATCATGCCCAGGAACCAGCGCCGCACCGTCCCGGAGTCCACCCGTCGCAGCGGCGACGAAGGCATCGGGATGATCACCGTCATCGGCATGACCAGCGCCATCGCCATAACGGTGGCGCTCACCGTCACCGTCGCCATCAACAGCCTCACCTCGTCGGCCAACCACCAAACCTTCGAGACGTCCCTCGCTGCGGCGGAGACCGGCCTCGACGGCCTCATCGGCGACATCCAGACCGCCTACGACATGGGTGTGAACTATCTCGAAGACGAGGACGTCTGCACAGCCAGGTGGGACACCACTTCACCACCCGCGCCCAACGCAGAGAAGGCCTGGCTCGAGGCGGAAGTCATGGCCATGCCCAGTTCATGCGTGCAAGATGCCGGCGGTGGGCAGTATGTGGCCTTCCGCGCCATCACTTCTACGGGAGTGGCCGTCCCGGTCCTCTACTCCCTCGGCTGGACGCCGTCGGTAGCCGCGCCGGAGAACCCCGCCACGCCCATCGGCGTCACGATGACGTCGCCGCCGGCCATGCGCGCCATCCGCGCCGAGTACCTGTTCAGCCCCTTCCGGCCCAACCAGGCTGTGGTGACCCAGGCCAATCTGGTGTTCTCCGGCAGCGTCGAGGTGGACCTGGCCAGTAACTCGTCTGCAACGTCGGCGGATGTTCACTCCAACAGCAACGTCGACGCGGGCAACAACTCGCTCAAGGTCAAAGGCAACATCACCGCCTCTGGCACCAACACCAAGGCCGGCACCTGTCCCGATGGCAAGATCACGGGCACCTGCACCCAGGGCGACCCGCCGGTTGCCATCCCGAGCATCCGGGCGCGGTCGATCTACCGTGCCCTGGCCCGCGAAACCCAACAGGGCTGGTACGACCTCTGCCCCGACGGCACCGTGACCGGGCCGGACCTCAGCCAGCCCAACCAAGTGCCCGACCCCTGCACAGGCGAGTTGCTCTCGCCCAGCGGCACCTTCCGCGGCTGGACGCTGGAGGACGAGGGCACGGCCGAGGCGACGTGGGTGTTCACCCCGACCGACGGCACCGACTACCCAGGGGCCTACTACGTCTACCAGGCCAATGCGAGCCTGGAGAAGGGCAAGGGCAACAAGGGTGAAGCGACGATGTCCGTGATGGCCGAGGCCAAGGCGAACGGATGGCCCAGTCACACCGCCACGTGCAACAAGTCCGGCGGCACCATCACGTGGAAGCACGCCAACATCAGCAACTACCTGCCCGGCGTACTCTTCGTCGCGGACACCGCGGTGATCGGGGAGGCCAACTCCGACGTCGGCGTCGGAGTTATAGCCGCGGGGGACTACGTCGATTGGAAGACCTCGTCGAGCACCGTCACCGGCTCGCTCATGGCCTCGGCCAACTGCGCGACCTCGCCGACCAACACCATCCAGGGCGTGACGATCACCTACGACTCGTCCTCCGAGGTGCCACTCACCACGATGATCCGCACCACTCAGTGGCTCGAGATGGTGGGCTGAGGCGTGGGTTGCAGAAGGCGAAACTTGAGTCTGTCGAGGGGGAACAGATTGGCGCATGGTCTGTCACAATGGGTGGGGAGCGGAGAGCCA
>JAUPKO010000230.1 GCA_030837395.1 Actinomycetota bacterium
CGCTGGCTACGGTCACACGTGTGCGGTGACCGTCGGCGGCGCCGCCTACTGCTGGGGCCACAACTGGAAGGGTCAACTCGGCAACGGCACCACCACCAAGACGAAGGTTCCCGTCGGCGTGAGAGGCCTGGGCGCCGGTGTCGTATCCATCAGTGCGGGCAGACTCCACAGCTGTGCGGTGATGAAATCGGGCGCGGCCTTCTGCTGGGGCGTGAACCAGCGGGGCGAACTGGGCAACGGAACCACCTCAGGTGCGACGGCCCCGGTGCGGGTAACGGGCCTCGGCTCGCGCGTGGCATCGATCTCGGCCGCAGATAGGGGCACTTGCGCCACGACACTTGCTGGCGGTGCCTACTGCTGGGGTTCAAATGGCAACGGCACGTTGGGCAATGGCACCAGCAACCACTCCACAGTCCCGGTTCCCGTTGTCGGCTTGGGTTCGGGTGTTGCCTCTGTCAGTGCTGGAACCGCGCACAACTGCGCGACGACGACCGCTGGGGCCGCATGGTGCTGGGGCTACGGCTACTACGGTCAACTCGGCAATGGCACTCGCACCAATGCGTCGGTGCCTGTGCCGGTCAGACGCCCGGTCTGAGTCGCCACGATCTGCGGGCACGCCGAGGCGGTGGTGCCCTGGTTCGGCGAGGGCTGGCGTGGGTCGGTTCGCGGTGCGGCTGTGGCTCACTGATTGGGGTGCGCGTGGGCGGGCCGGTGAGGGCCACCATTGGCGGCGCCGCAAAATGCTGGGGCGACAACGGGGACGGCCAACCCGCTGCCGGTTGCTCATCGACCCGCGCCTGGGGCTACCGTCGAAGGGTCAACTGAATGCTCGGCGCCGGGGGGGCCTCATGAACCAGATCCGAACTATTGCGGGAGCCGCATCGCTCCTGGCCATCGGCGCAGCTCTCGCCGGCGGCATTCCTCTCGCGGCAAGCACCGAGGGGTCAGCAGCCGACGTGTCCTCTGCAGGGGCCGCCACGCCAGGCGGCTACGTGGCTCTTGTGCCCGCGCGCCTCGTGGATACCCGAGCCGGGCAGGTGACCGTGGATGGTCTGGGTCCCAAAGGTGCACGTGCCCCAGGGGCTTCGGTCGATGTGCTGGTGCGGGGTCGCGGAGGTGTCCCGGCGGAGGCGGCTGCGGTTGCCCTTAACGTGACAGCCACGGGCCAGTCCGGGTCGGGTTGGATCGCCGCCTGGCCGACGGGGTCAGCGCGACCGAGCGCCTCGAACCTGAACTACCCCAAGGCGGGGTCAATTGCGAACATGGTGATAGCCAAGATCGGCACGGGTGGGAAGGTCTCGTTCTACAACTCGACGTCGTCGGCCCAGCTCATCGTGGACGTACTTGGCTGGTACGCCGCCGACGCCCTCACCGGGCCGGCAGGCCCACAAGGCCCGGCAGGTGCGCGGGGTGAACAAGGACCAGCCGGCGCCAAGGGCGAGCCAGGAGTGCCCGGGATGCCGGCCGTGAAACTCAAGGACGGGACGGGCGCTGTCATTCCGTCCGTTGTCTCCGTTGGCGGTAGTGGCTTCACCCTCTTCCGGGACGGCGTGTTGTGGCCGATGGGCTGGGATGGTAAGCCGGACGTCGGGCTGCCGACGGACTATTGGCTCGACAGTTCGTGCAGCACCAGGCCTATCGGAGTCGGCAACCCCCAGGTCGGATTCCTCATTGGGAACATCTTCGACCCAAGCGGGGTGGCGCAGCCGATGAAGGCCACGGGAGCGCCCCTTTCAGTCAGCTACCACTACCGGGGAGGATTCGGCTTGCCCTGCACCCGACAGGAGGGGCCGGTCACGGGTGCCCACAACCCCATCGCCGCGGCAGACCCCGCAGTGAGTGGCCCGGTCACGGTCACAGCACCTTGATGATCTTCGGGTGACCAAGCCCGAATGCCAATCTGAGCGGTGAAGCGCTGGCCACGGCCAAGGGCACTGCAAGATCGCTGCAGTTGAACTTGGGCGCGAACCTTTGGACCAGCCCGGAGCGCCTCCCCCCGATCCGTGCGCGTGGGGCTCAGCCTGCCGCGGTCTCGGCGGGCTCGACGCCGCGCACGATGGCGACCACCAGCGGAACGGTCGACACCAAGCCCACTCCCAGCAGCACCGCGCCCACCTTCCTACGCGTGCGCGGCTCCAGCCGGTCAGCGACGAGAAGGCCGACGCCAGCGCCAAGGGCCGCCCGCGTTGTGGCCAGGGCACCCACCTCGATCAACGGCATGCGAGTCGTGGGCATGGGGTCCTCCTCCAAGGTAGGTCCGACCGTCTCACTCGCTCCGCGCGGGCATCGTCGACGACGGCCACCCGTTCATCATGCCGGTCGTCGTGGGTGGCGGGACGTGGAGCTAGCCCGACGGTGTGCGGTTTGACTTTGTGTTGGCTGCTGAGGAGTGATGTGCCAAGGGGGCGGTGCACGTGCACCACCGAGCCAAGGGCGAATCGTCGTGTCGCGCTATCGCTGGTGAGAACGGGGAGTTGACTCGGGCGAGGTCTTACAAGGATTGAGGTGAGATTTACTGGCGGTCACGCCCTGGGGGTTACCGGGACGGTGGTGGAGGGTAGTCCGGCGCCCTTGGCGTTGATGGCGCGGATTCTGACTTGGTAGAGCCGTCCGTTGGTTAGGCCGGTGATGATCATTGGGGTGGCGGCGGAGTTGGTGCTGCGGAATTTCCAGGTGGCGCCGTTGTCCAGGGAGTATTGGTAGGTGATGATGGGCAGTCCGCCGGTGTTGAGGGGTGCGCGGAAGGCGATGGACGCGGCGCCGTTGCGGGGCGTGGCCACCACGCCCAGGGGTGCGTCGGCCACCGACGGCGTGGGGATGACCGGGACGGTGGTGGAGGCCAGGCCGGCGCCCTTGGCGTTGACGGCGCGGATCTTCACTTGGTAGAGCCGTCCGTTGGTTAGGCCGGTGATGATCATTGGGGTGGCGGCGGAGTTGGTGCTGCGGAA
>JAUPKO010000231.1 GCA_030837395.1 Actinomycetota bacterium
CGGCGATGCCGATCTTCGGCGTCAGCGACGCGGACCGCACCCGGCGGAACCGGGTCGCCGCCACCGCGGTGCCGTAGGTCGTCTCAGCGACCGAGTAGCCGAACTGCGTGCCCAAACCGCTACGGGGGGAGGCCATGATCACTCACTCGCTTTCTGCGGCTTGGCCGCTCTCTTGGGGGCTGATTCGACGGGCTCCCACTGTGCGGGCTCCCCGTGTGCGCCGGTCTGCACAAGCAGGTCATCGGGTAGGTCGACGATGTCGCCCGGTTCGACAATGACGGCGCGGCCGCGGACGGCAACGATCTTCGGCTCAGATTCGAGCCATCGGTACTTGGCCACGAGTGGGCCCCTTTCGGTCAGATGACGGCGGAATAGCGGACGGTGAACGGGAGCCGGACGAACGCGCCGTGCTCGGATGGCCCGGCGTACACCTGCCCGGCTGACAGGTCGAGGTTGAGCACGTCGGCCAGGCCCAGCCCGACGTCGTCGCGGAGCGCGTCGAGGGCGTCCTCCATCAGCGCAAACGCCCGGTCCAGTAGTGGTGTGAGGTCGTCGCCGCCGGACTGTGCCCACACCTCGCACACGACCATGCCGTCATCGTCGCGCTCGGCGGCGGCGCCGCGCGGCCCGCCAATGGTGCGGTAGGACTGTTCGAACTCGCCGGCCAATCCCTCTTCCGAGGTGGTGTCCCCGGCGACGATCACCCCGTCCGGCAGGTATGCCTGCGTCAGCGGCGGCCCAATCGTCACAGCCGTGTCCAGGGCCTGGGTGAGGCAGTCGTGCACGGCATAGACGACACGCAGCCACGCGGTAGGCGCGGACATCAGGCGAACCCGGTGAGACGGTTCAAGTCCCACAGTTCGGCGACGAAGTTTGGCACCGCGAACGGGGCCTCATCGGCCCACGAACCGCCGCGGGCCTGCACCGAGCCCCGCTGGTACTTCCACAGGTGCGCGCACATGCGCAGCGCGCCCTGCACGTCGGCTCCGGGCTGATTGCGATAACCGGCCAGGTAGGTGACCGTGACGTCGGCGTCGCGTGTCCACCCGGCGTCGCGGGTCAAGATTCCGGCGGCGGCGTTCAGCCGGTAGTCCGTCACCGGCGCCCCGTCGACGGTCACGGACGACACGGCCAGCACCGGGCAGGCTGCCAGCAGCAGGTACGCCATGCCGTCCCCGGTGATGGTGTCCACGATGGTGCGCCGGCCGAACACGCGGCCCGTGTAGGACTCGGCTGTCGAGGCCACATCGGACACGATCGTCCGCAGCTCCTCGTCAGAATCCTGGGTGGTGATGTTCAGGTGCGCCTTGACCTGCCGCAGCGAAAGCGCGGGGACCATCGCCGGGTCGGTGGCGGTGAAACTGTCACGATAGGCGGACTCGTGCAGCCCGGTGGCCTGCCAGTCGATGACGTGCAGACCGGGCATGAGCGCGGGCACGCCGGTGCGGTAGAGGCCCGTCCCGTAATGGTCGACGTGTGGATCCCCGGTGGTGCCGTCCGGGTAGGTGACCGTGCACGTGACGGTGGTCGCGTCTGCGGGGGCGCCGTCGACGTCGACCGTGATCGACGTCGAGTAGACGTCCCCAACGTCGACGCTCACTCGTCGCCCTCCATGTCGGCAGTCGGGACGAACCCGGCCGTGTCGTAGGTGGGGTGCGCGGCCTGAAGGTCGTCGTAGGTGGGGTGCGCGGCCTTCACGGCGTCATACGTCCCCCAGTGGGTGCGGGGCATCAGTACACCTCTCGCCACGCCAGGGCTGCCAGCACCGTTGCGGCGGTGGCCAGCGAGGTGACCACCACGGACAGCGCCATCGGGTTAGCCCCGGCCGGCGTCTGTTCGAAGAACAGCCAATAGGCCGCGGCCGTCGGGCCCGGCGTGATCGGCATCAGGCGCCCTTGCGGGTCTGGCGGCCACGGGTCGACTTGGCGGCCTTCACCGGCTCGGCGGCCCGCTCAGCCGCGGCGCCGGTGAGTGCATCGATCTGGTCTTGCACCTGGCGGGCCCGCTCGGTGTCGCCGGTCGCCTCGTATCCGGTCAGTTCGGCGCGCAACGCGCCAAGGATCGTGTCAGCCATCAGGACTCCAATCAGGTGCAACAGGTGGGGCCAGCAGCCCCGGCGGGGCAGGTCGCCGGGGCTGCTGGGACTAGCAGGCGGCCTAGAAGGTCGGGGCCGTCAGACCAGTGCCGGAGATCACCGAGATCGACTTCGGCGCACGGGCGTTGAGCAGCGCCACGTAGTTGTACAGCCGGAACACGACCTGCAACTCCTTGGACTTCGTCTCGCGGAACACCTCGGCGTTGGGCGCCGACTCGAACAGCACCGAATCCGCCGGGCGGAACACGATGATCCGGTCCTCGTTGTTCCCGACACCCAGGTTGACGGGCACATTCGGGTCGAGGAACACAGGCAGCGCCAGTCCACGGATGCGACCTGCGTAACCCTCGGGCACCGCGTTCTCCGTGGTGGCCAGTAGCGGGAAGTCGATGCTGTCCGTCACGTAGGGGCGGCTGTTGTCGTCGAGCGCAGCCTGGTACCAGGCCCACCTGTTCGGGTGCATGACGATGTGCGTTGCCGGCAGAAGCCGACCCGCGTGAACCTGACGCTGAGCGTCCACCAGCTTCGGCCAGATTTCGGGCACCGTCGGCGAACCGTCGGTGTAGGTGATCGCGTTGATGCTGGCCACGTTCAACAGTCCGCGCTTGTTCGCGGCGTTGTTGTTGATGACGAACGAGTCGACCTTGACCGCGTGCGCGGCGGCGAGGTCATCGAAGATGATGCCGTCGATGTTGAACGGCGACTGCTCCACCAGTTGCAGGTTCACGGTCTGGACACCGGCCATGGTGGCCACGGCGGCCGTGGTCGAGCTGGACGTCATGTCCGTCTCGGAAGCGGCCTGGCCCTGGGTCTGCTCATCGACGGAAGAACCGCCGGTGACGAGCGGCAGACTGATCGAGTCGGTGCCACCGGGCAGCGCCTCGGGGCGCAACAGGTCGGCGGTCACACGGCCGGCACGGGCCAGCTTCTCGTAGTCGTCCGTGATCCACAGCGGCGGCACGAACTCGCCAACACCGCCG
>JAUPKO010000232.1 GCA_030837395.1 Actinomycetota bacterium
GGCGTTGAGGTCGGCATTGGCGATCCGCAGCATCTGCCGGCCATAAGCGCGACGCAGTTCGACGTAAGCATCGTCGCCGGTCAGACTCGCAGTGGGCATCGGCGCCTGCGGATTGGCCCCGACCGCCACCAGCAACTCGGCCCGCACCACCGACGCGGGGGGCCATCCCGGCTCGGCGGCGGCGATCCGCCACCACTGCGGGTGGCGTAACAGCACCTCCCCCAGCCCGGCGCTCAGGCCCAGCATACGCAGCAGCCGCCGCCGGCCCTCCGGATCCTCCACCAGGCACCCGGCCACGTCCGCCGGGCACTCCTGCGAGGCAAGCAACCGCGACAGCAGCAGCAAAGCGAGGTCCGGATCAGCCGCCACGGCGAAGTCCGCGACGACCTCACGGGTGGCCACCGGTGACAGGGATGGCTCGGCCCACAGCCGTTCGGCCTTCTCGATGTCCGTGAAGCCGACGCCGGCCAAGGCCGCGCGGGACGTCGGGTCGCCGGACCTCGATGCCTTCGTCATGGCCGTCGCCTCCCCCGCTCGCCTACAGCATCCGCAGGTATCGGTCGAGTTCGAATTGTGTCACCTGCCGACGGTAGTCGGCCCACTCGGCGAGCTTGTTGGCCAGGAAGAAGTCGAAGACGTGCTCGCCCAACGTCTCGGCCACGAGTTCGGAATTCTCCATCGAGACGATGGCCTCGTGCAGGCTGCCCGGCAACGGCAGCAGGCCCATGGCCCGTCGCTCCCGATCGCTCAGGCTCCAGACGTCGTCCTCGGCCGCGGCGGGGAGTTCGTAGCCCTCCCGGATTCCCTTCATGCCGGCGGCGAGGATCACCGCGAACGCCAGGTAGGGGTTGCAGGCAGGGTCCAATGAACGCAACTCGACCCGCGTGCTGTTGCCCTTGTGCGGCTTGTACATCGGCACCCGCACCAGTGCCGAGCGGTTGTCGTGGCCCCAACACACGTAGGTGGGCGCCTCGCCGCCGGCCGCCAGCCGTTTGTAGGAGTTGACCCACTGGTTGGTGATCGCCGACATCTCCGGGGCGTGCACCAGGATGCCGGCGATGAACTGTCGAGCCACCCGGCTCAGCCCCATGGGCGCGGACGGGTCGGCGAAGGCATTGGTGTCGCCCTCGAACAGGCTCATGTGGGTGTGCATGCCCGAGCCCGGGTGCTTGCGGAAGGGTTTGGGCATGAAAGTGGCGTAGACGCCCTGCTCGACCGCGACCTCCTTGACCACCGTGCGGAAAGTCATGATGTTGTCGGCGGTGCTCAGCGCGTCCGCGTACCGCAAGTCGATCTCCTGCTGCCCCGGCCCGCCCTCGTGGTGACTGAACTCCACCGAGATTCCCATATCCTCGAGCATGGTGATTGCCTTGCGCCGGAAGTCGTGTGCCGGCCCGAGCGTGGCATGGTCGAAGTAGCCGGCGTCGTCCACCGGCACCGGCTGACCGCCCTTCGCCGGGCGCTCGGTCATCAGGTAGAACTCGATCTCCGGGTGGGTGTAGAACGTAAAGCCGTCCGCAGCCGCGGACGACAGCGCGCGCTTGAGCACAAACCGCGGGTCCGCGTGCGAGGGCGACCCGTCCGGCAGGCCGATATCGCAGAACATCCGCGCCACGGCGTCCTTGTCGCCGCGCCACGGCAGCACCTGGAATGTCGAGGGGTCAGGGCGCGCCAGCATGTCGGCCTCGGTGACCCGGGTGAACCCCTGGATCGCGGAGCCGTCGAAGCCGATCCCCTCGTCGAAGGCCCCCTCGAGTTCGGCCGGGGCGATCGCCACCGACTTCAGTTGACCCAACACGTCGGTGAACCAGAGCCGCACGAAGCGGATGTCACGCTCCTCGATCGCGCGCAAGACGAACTCGGTCTGCTTGTCCATGGCCCCTAGCCTGCCATCGTTAGGTTACGTTCGTGTGTCGGCGCCGCCATGGCGTCGGTTCGTGGCCGGACTGCCACACTCTGCATCATGACGACG
Source organism: Actinomycetota bacterium (assembly GCA_030837395.1). Taxonomy (GTDB): domain Bacteria; phylum Actinomycetota; class Actinomycetes; order S36-B12; family UBA10799; genus JACJWR01. Next base: position 1,973 of record JAUPKO010000232.1, read on the forward strand.
TTGCGCCTCGCGCTCGCCCAGGTCAACCCCACCGTCGGCGACCTCGCGGGTAATGCCGCGATGGTGGTCCAGCAGAGCCTGCGGGCGGCCACCTCGGGCGCCGATCTCGTGGCGTTCCCGGAGATGATGCTCACCGGCTATCCGATCGAGGACCTCGCCCTGCGGGGGTCCTTCCAGCGGGCCTGCCGACTGGCGGTCGAGCAGTTGGCCCGGGACCTGGCCGAGGCCGGCTGCGGCGACCTGGTGGTAGTGGTCGGGTTCTTGGATTCACTCGGCTCGGACGCGGACAGTGGGCCGGGTCGGCCGCGGGGGGGCGCCCGCAACGCGGCCGCGGTGCTGCATCGCGGCGAGGTTCGCGGCGTCTACGCCAAGCACCACCTGCCCAACTACGGCGTGTTCGACGAGTTCCGCTACTTCGTGCCGGGTGAGGAGCCGCTGCTCTTCCGGGTGAGCGGCGTGGATGTCGCGCTGGCGATCTGCGAGGACCTGTGGCAGGACGGCGGCCCGGTGGCCCAGGTGCGCGACTCCGGCGCCGGGTTACTGCTGGTGATCAACGGCTCGCCGTACGAGCGGTCCAAGGACGACGCTCGACTGGCGCTCTGCCGCCGGCGGTCGGCCGAGGCGGGCTGCCCAATCGCCTACGTCAACATGGTCGGCGGCCAGGACGAGTTGGTGTTCGACGGCGATTCCATGGTCGTCCGCCCCGACGGGACCATCGTGGCTCGCGCCCGCGAGTTCGTGGACGAACTCCTGGTGCTGGATCTGGAGGTAGCCGCCGCTGCGCAGGGCGGCCCCGGCGCGGCGACGGTGGTGATCCCCGAGACGGCCACACCGGGCCGACCCAAGCCGCCACTGCAGCAGCCGGTCGTCGCGCCCGAGTTGGCCGATGCCCCCGAGGTCTACCTCGCCCTCACTGTCGGACTGCGCGACTACGTGCGCAAGAACGGCTTCGGGGCCGTCGCCCTGGGCCTGTCCGGAGGCATCGACTCGGCGCTCGTGGCGGCCATCGCCTGCGATGCGATCGGCGCCGAGAACGTGATCGGGGTATCGATGCCCAGCAGGTACTCCTCGGACCACTCACGCGACGATGCGGCCGAACTCGCCCGTCGCACCGGACTGCGCTACCGCACGGTGGAGATCGCACCCATGGTCGCGGCATTCCAGCAGTCACTGGGCCTGACCGGGCTGGCCGAGGAGAATGTGCAGGCGCGGGTACGTGGCGTGACGCTCATGGGAATCTCCAATGCCGAGGGACCGCTGGTGCTGGCCACGGGCAACAAGAGTGAGATCGCTGTGGGCTACTCGACCATCTATGGCGACGCGGTCGGCGGCTTCGCCCCGATCAAGGATGTGCCCAAGTCGTTGGTGTGGGAGTTGTCCCGTTGGCGTAACAGCGCCGCCGCCGCGCGCGGTGAGGTGCCACCCATTCCGGAGAACTCGATCGCCAAGGAGCCCTCCGCCGAGTTGCGCCCCGATCAGCTCGACAGCGACTCGCTGCCCGACTACGCACTGCTCGACGAGATCCTCGACGCCTACGTGGAACACGACCGGGGAGCGGCGGAACTGCTCGAATCCGGCTTCGAACACGACTTGGTGCATCGCATCGTCCGACTGATCGACCTCGCCGAGTACAAACGTCGGCAGTACCCGCCGGGCACCAAGATCACCTACAAGGCCTTCGGCCGCGATCGCCGGCTGCCCATCACCAACCGGTGGCGTGAACATGTGCCCGGAGCCGCCATGTGGACTTGATCGATGTACGCACGCTGGCGCTGGCGGCAAGCATCTCGGCCGGGGCGTTCCTGCTGGTGCCGCTGATGCTCATGACCGTCGTCGACTCCGAAGACGACAAGAGTCTGCGCTACTGGGCCGCAGGTGGTGGGGCGCTGGGGTTGACCTCGCTCACCCTCGCGTTGTGGGGGCTGCAAGGCAACCAGTTGGCCATCACGATCGGCAACACCTTTGCCGTTCTCGGCATGGGTTGGATCTACCTGGCCAGCCGCTATCTGCTGGGCCTGGAGCGGGGACGCCGATACGTCTACGCCTTCACCGCGGCCACGCTCACCGTGGGCGTGATCCTCACCTACGTCGTGCAGGAGACCCCCCTGCGGGTGATCATCCTGTCGTTCGCGCTGGCGACCTACCCTGCCATGAGCGCCTGGCTCTTCGTCACCCGCCGCAGGCGACTGCCCGCTCCGTTGGGGCTGGTCACGGCGGGCATCTTCGCCGCCATGTCCTGTGTCTACATCGCCCGCACCCTGAGCTTCGCCTCGATCGCGCTGATCGATCAGATCACCGACGCCCCGGTCGTTGTCGGTGCCCTGCCCTTCTTGATCGAACTCGTCTTCAACACGTGGCTCGCTGCCATGCTCGCGATCGTCGTCAGTGCTCGGATCCAGGCGCGGCTGCGCGTCGAACGAGACTTGGTGGCGCAGGCCAACCGGGAATTGACGATCTTGTCGACCACCGACCCGCTAACGGGCCTGGCCAACCGCAACCGGGTGGACAACGTCCTCGGCGTGCAGTCCCGCCGGGCGGCCAGCCGGGAAGTTCCGTTGGTGGTGATCTTGCTGGACATCGATCACTTCAAGCGGGTCAACGACGACCTCGGGCATCCCATCGGCGACGAAGTGCTGGTACAGCTCGGACACATCCTCACCTCACAGGTGCGGGAGACGGACACGGTGGGCCGCTGGGGTGGCGAGGAGTTCATCCTGGTGTTGCCGGACACCGGGACGACAGAGGGATTGACCATAGCTGAGCGCATCCGCGTGGCCGTGGCGAGCGCAGACTTCGGCATCGGTCGTCGCGTCACCGCCAGCCTCGGAGTGTCCTGGTACCGGCCCGGCGACGATGCCCCTGCCCTGATCAAGCGTGCTGACGAGGCGCTGTACGAGGCAAAGGAGGCGGGCCGAAACCGGGTCCGGGGCGTTTAATATCCACCCGTGGTGGTCGGTAGCTGAGAACAGGGCACCTCCAGAGTCCAGGTCCGTCTATGGTTGAACCGCGGGGCGTCCCTCGGAGGGGAGGCACATGCTCAACCTCGCGACCCTCGCGCTCATGACCATCCTCTCGATGTCCATGTTCGTCGCTGCGACCGTCTTCCTTAGCCGATTGATGCCGACCCATGTGGCGCTGCGGTGGTGGCTGGCGGGCGCCTGTTCGCTGCTGGTCGGTGGCCTGCTGCTGGCGCAACGCCAGATGGCACCCGCTGTCGTGTCGTTCGTTCTCGGCACCACCTGCATCGTCGTCGGCCTCGGGCTCGTGATCATCGCACTACGGCGCACCCTGGGGTTGCCAGCGCCTCACGTGTGGTTGTGGCCGGTTGCCGGGATCAATGCCGCAGTCATGTCCTTCTTCACTCACGCCCGCGACGAGATACTGGTCCGGGAACTGTTCCACTCGCTCAGCATGGCCGGGGTCCTGGCCTATGGCATGTGGTCGACGGTCGGGGTGCGGGGCCGCGGGCCTGTGGGCCTGGTCCGCAGCACCGGCGTCATCTTCGGCATCGGCACGGCCGCCTATGTCGCGAGCGGGGTTCTCGCCCTCAGCGAGCCCGCAAGCATCGCTTCGGGCACCTCCCCGGGAATGGCCGTCACGCTGCCGTACCTCTATGGGATCGTGCTGTTCGTCTGGCTGTCCGTGCTGGTGGCCAACCTTGTGAGCTACCAGATTCGTGCCGAACTCGTGGCCGAGCGAGACGAGGCCGAAGCCGCGCACAGCCGACTCGAACTTCTGTCGCGGACCGACCACCTCACCGGCATCGCAAACCGCCGCATCACCACGGAGACCCTGGCGCGCCAGGTGCACCTGGCACAGGACGGTGCCGACCTCTCGATCATCGAAGTGGACCTCGACCATTTCAAGCAGGTCAACGACACCCATGGTCATGCCGCCGGGGATGCCCTTCTCATCAACATCGCACAGGCGCTGCAACAGTCCCTTCCGAGGGAGGCGACGGTCGGCCGTTGGGGTGGTGAGGAGTTCCTGATCGTGCTGCCGGACCTGACCGGGAACGCAGCCAGGGCCACTGCGGATCGGCTGCGCGCGATCATCGGGGGCTCCTCCCACCAGTCCGGCGTGGCGGTTACCGCAAGTCTGGGCGTCACCACGTGGCATCCGGGCGACGATGTCGAAGCACTGCTCCGGCGCGCGGACCGGGCCCTCTACCTGGCCAAGGACGCCGGGCGCGATCGAGTGGCAGCGGAATGAGCGCTGTCAGTCGGGGCGGCGGGCGAAGGCCCTGACATGACCGAATCGGGGCACTTCGATGTGCGGACTCTCGGGCTGCTGGCAGCTGTGGCCCCGCTGCTGTTCGCCTTGGCCGCTATGTATCTGTACCACCTGTGGCCGCGGGAACGGAGCCTGCCGTATTGGGGCGCCGCAGGCTTCTGTCTCGCCGCCGCCTTCGCCCTCAACGCGGGCCGCGGTGACGAGACAACTGCACTGTTACCCATCGCTGCCACGACCCTCGGTTTCACCTCGTTGTGCCTGTTCGTCGTGGCGGTCCGACTGTTGCTCGGGGTCAGCGGCTCCTGGTGGTGGCTGGGGGTGGCGATCCCGATCGCCCTGCTGGTGCAGGTGTACTTCACCTTCGTGCGACCCAACTTGGGATTGCGGGTGCTGGCTTCGTCAGTGGCCAACCTGGTCATCGTGGCAGCGATCGCGGTGGGACTCTGGCGGCGATCCCGGGACCGACTGCGCATTCCAGGGCGTGCGATGGCCGGGGTCTTTGGGGGCATCGCAGTTGTCTATCTGCTACGCATCTGGGCCCTCGGCAACGTGCCGGCCGACGCACGGTGGGAAGAAGTT
>JAUPKO010000021.1 GCA_030837395.1 Actinomycetota bacterium
CACGGGCCACAGCGCCGCCGCCGCACCCGCTGGCACCAGCAGCAGTACGTTGCTCAGCACCTCGCGGTTCAGGCCCGTAGCCAGCAACGATGGCCACGGCAACACACCGACCTCACAGAACTCCCACCGAGCTGGCAACTGGTCGATTCCGGCGGGCATCGTCCACGTGAAGGCCGTCGCGAACAGAATCCCGGCCAGCCACAACCCCAGCCGCACCCTGGCCACACCCATCCGGGGGCCGAGCAGCACCCCAATCAGAGCCGCGACGATGAGGCTGGTCGCCAATGCCATCGGCCAGCCTGGCAGTCCCTGGACGCGCAACCAACCCGGTAACAGGTCGGTCACGAGGTCACCAAGGCCTGCGCCGACGGACTCGGGACTCACCCCCCTCCCCACCGGGTCACGCCGCCGGCGAGGCCTCGGGCGACGGTGGCGGTGTCGTCGCCGACGGTGACGGCGTGGCCGCCGGTGCCTGGGCACCGGCAGTCGACAGCGCCTGCGCACGTGCGAGGGCATCCGCCAGCTTCTTCTGCGCTTCGCCGTAGGCAGTGAAGTCGTTGTTCTTCAGCGCCGTCACACCCTCGTCGTACGCGGTCTGGGCCTCCGCCAAGGCCTTGTCCAACTCGGTCGTGGGTGGCGCGGGCTCGGGAGCAGGAGCCTCTGGATCCGTCGGGGTGGGCGGCGCCGTGGTGGCACTGCCGCCGAACACGATCTGCAACGACTGCGCCAACGTGTCCGAGAAGCCCACCTTGTTGCCGAACGACACCAGTACCTTGCGCAGCAAGGGGTAACCACCCTCGGTCGCCTGCACATAGACCGGTTCGACGTAGAGCATGCCGCCGCCCACCGGCAGCGACAGCAGGTTGCCCAACAACACATCGGAGCCGCCGCGGCGCAGCAACGACAATTGCGACGCCACCTCCGGATCAGACTCGAACGTGGTCTGCACCTGCACGGGGCCCGGAATGGTCGTGTTCCGAGGTAGTTGCAGCACCCGGAACTTGCCATACCCGTCCCCCGGAGCCGAGTCGACGGCCATGAAAGCGGCCAGTGTCTGTCGTCTCGCCGGCGAGAAGGTGGTGGTCAACGAGAAGGCCGGGGCACTCTGGCCCGGCATCTGCAGAGTCAGGTAGTACGGCGGCTGGAACTGCGTGGACTGCCGGTCCGTAGGGTCATTCGGGATGATCCAGAAGTCCTGGCCGTTGTAGAACGCCGCCGGGTCGGTCACGTGGTAACGGCTATAGACCAACCGCTGCACCTTGAACAGGTCCTCGGGGTAGCGCACGTGCGACACGAGCTGGGTGTCCATCTCGGCCTTGGGCTGCACCACTCCGGGGAAGGACCGCTCCCATGCCTGCAGGATCGGATCGGCCTCATCCCAGGCGTACAGGTCGACCGTGCCGTCGTAGGCGTCCACCACGGCCTTGACCGAGTTGCGCATGTAGTTGACCCGGTCCGTCGGCAGCGCGAAAACGTTGGCCGCCGTCGAGGTCACGGAGTCCGACGTGGCTTCATTGAGGTCGACCCGGGTGGAGTAGGGGTATTGGTCGGTTTTGGTGTACGCGTCCAGGATCCACACGATGCGCCCGTTGACCACGGCCGCGTAGGGGTCGCCGTCCGGTGTCAGCCAGGGGGCCACCTTCGCCAGCCGCTCCCGCGGGGTGCGGTCCCACATGATTCGCGAATCAGCGTTGACCAGGTCGGACAGCAAGATGTTGGGCTCGCCGAACTTGACCGCGAAGGCCAACTTGTTCAGCGGCGACCCGACCGGCGCCCCGCCCTTGCCGTCGTAGGTGTTGTTGCGCTGCCCGGTGGGGTCGGTGTCGTCGGGGAAGTCCAACTCACGCGGGGTGGAGCCCTCGGGCCCGCCGACGATCGAATAGATGGGAGAGCTCTCACCGAAGTAGACGCGTGGCTGCTCGACGTCCAAGCCGCCGATCGGCGGGATGTCGTACTCGAAGAACTCTGGCGTGCCATTGGCGTTGGCGGTGTTGTCGTACGCCGCAACGAAGCCGTAGCCGTGGGTGTAGACGACGTGGTCGTTGGCCCAGTTGCGCTCGGCCACCCCTGCCAGGTCCAACTCGCGCACCGACACCACCGCACCGCGCTGCCCGTCGGCGAGGTTGTAGCGGTCGACGTCGAGGATGTCCGGGAACGAGTAGAAGCCCCTGATCTGCTGCAGCGCCCGATAGGTGGGAGAGACGATCGCCGGGTCGAGCAGTCGGATGTTGGCGATCGTGCCCGCATCCTGCGCGATCGCCGCGGCGTTGGGCTCCGCGGATGCGGCATAATCACGCGTCTCGACGTCGTCCAACCCCCATGCCTCGCGCGTCGCCGAGATGTTGCGTGCCAGGTAGTCCTCCTCGCGCACCAACTCGCTCGGCTTCACCTGGAACTGCTGCACCACGGCCGGGTAGATGCCACCGATCACCAGTGCGGAGACGACCATCAGGCCCACGCCGGCCATCGCGATGGTCCAGATGCTGCGGAAGATGTTGATGATGAACAGCACCGCGACGATCAACGCGATGAACACCAGGATCGACTTGGCCGGCAGCACCGCGTTCACGTCGCGGAACTTAAGACCGGTGAAGCCGAGCACGAGTTCGTCGTCCTTGACCGCGATCCCGTACCGGTCCAGCCAGTAGGCCGCCGCCTTCAGCAGCATCATGACGGCGACGAGGATCGAGATCTGCACCCGGGCGGCGCGCGAGACGCGATCCCGTGGGGCGGCCAGCTGCAACCCGCCGTAGAGGTAGTTGACCACCAGATTGGCCACGAGTCCGAAGAAGAGAACCGTGAACAGGAAGCCGAGCACGAATCTGATGAAGGGGTAGCTGAACACCCAGAACCCGACGTCCATGCCGAACTGCGCGTCTTGCTTGCCGAAGGTGCCCCCGTTGCGCCACAACATCCACAATGACCACTGCCCCGCAGCGCTGATCCCGGACAACAGACCGATCACAGTGGCGATGACGATCACCGCAGGTTTGCGGATCGGGTCCAACGACTCCCGGTACCGCTCCAGTCCGGCCTGATCCGGACTGCCCGGGGCGAAGAACGGCCGGAACCGGTACGCCAGCCACATCGGCACTGCGATACCGACGCCCATCGCGACCCCGAACATCAGGAACATCACGACCTTGGCCGCCAGCACTGTGGTGAACACCGACGTCTTCTCGACCGACTGGAACCACAGCCAGTCGGTGTAGAAACCGGTGAAGATGACGAAGAGGACAGCGATCACGCCGAGCACGAGCAGGGTGGGGATGAGCACCCGGCCGCGGCTTCGGGCGTCGTCGTCGGCGGCGGGCGCAGAGGCCGGTGGGGTGGCGAACGTCACGAGACCACCCTACGAGAGAGTTGTCCAATGCACCCGCAGGAGTCACCAATGGCGCTTCGGACAGCCGTCGACGAACTCGTCTCCGAACTCACCAGCATCGGCTGGGGCCAGCCCACCCGACTGTTCGCCCTCGTGAGCAGCGACCTGTTGCTGGCCGAGGAACCCGAACTTGCCTCCGAGATCGGCGCCCAGCCCGGCACGTTCACGGCGATCGAGCAGGACGGCTTCGATCTCACGCTCACGCTGCCCGACATGCTCTCGCGCATCGCGTGGCCGGAGGGAGTCCTCGGCGCCGCGATTGCGGTGGAGCAGTTGGTGCTGCCGCCGTCGGCAGAGGCTGACCTGTCGACCACCGCACCTGCCCAGGACCTCGCCGCGGCCGCGGCCGCGGATGCCCGGGCTACTTCGCTGCGGATCGTGGCGGCAGTCACCAGAGATGGCTTGGAGGACACAGTATTCATGGTGGAGGGTCACGACGACCCCATCCGCGGCGGCGCAGACGAACGTCTCGCCCCCCGCGTCATCGAGAGTCTGGCGCTCACCTTCCGACCTGCGAACTGAGGCAGCCGGCGCTACGCCGCGGCGTCACAACCCGTGGTCGGCTTCCCGGCTCGGTGGTCGGCGAGGGCGGCCAGGGCGTCAGCCAGGGTGTCGACCGCCGCCACCTCCAACCCTTGGGGCGTCGAGGTTCGCACCGTATCGCAGTTGGCACGGGGGGCCAGGAACAGCACAGCCCCGGCATCCCTGGCAGCGACCATCTTTTGCCCGATACCGCCGATCGGGCCCACCTTCCCGTCCGGATCGATCGTTCCCGTACCGGCGATCACCTCGGCGCCGGTCAGGGACTCGGCCTGAAGCTCGTCGATGATCGCCAACGTGAACACCAGCCCGGCGCTGGGCCCCCCCACCCCTTCCAAACTGAAGGTGATGTCGAACGGCGCCTCGTAGTGCGGCTTGAGCGTGACACCCAGGTAACTGCGCTGCGGTGCCTCCGGATTGGTTCCCACCGGCACGTCCAGCGCCAACTCCTCACCATCGCGGGACACCACCATCGGCAGCACCTGGCCCGGCGCCGTGGCCTGCACCGCGGTGACCACCTCGGCCGCCGCGGTCACCGACCGGCCGTCGACTTCGAGCAGGATGTCCCCGGGCTCCAATACACCGTCGGCCGGACCGTCGGTGGCCAGCGCCGTCACCATCGGGTGGGTGGTGACCGGGATGTCGAGTTCCCCGAGCGCCGCGGCGACCGCGTTGGACTGTGCCTCGTCGAAGTCCGCCGCGCTGCGCTGTTTGCTCTGTTCGTTGTTGAGCCCGGGCGGGAACAGGAACTCTCGCGGGATCACCGCCATGGTGCTGTTGAACACCGCCACGACCGCTTCCCCCACAGTCAGCGGACCGTACGGCCCACCGCGCTCGCTGACGGTCGTCATATTGAGTTCACCGTCGGTGGGGTAGGTCGTGGTGCCGCTGATCTGCACG
>JAUPKO010000022.1 GCA_030837395.1 Actinomycetota bacterium
CGACACCCACGACGGCGCCGGCTCGAACGGCGGCGACGGTGACCCGGGCTGTGACTGCGACCGGGAGGGTGTCGAGGACAATGATCCGCGGACCCCGGCGCAGCAGCATGCCAACGCGTTGATGGATCTGGCCCGCGCCGCCGGCGACGCTGACCTCACCGACGGCGCGAGCAGCCGGGCCAAGATCACCGTGCTGATCCCCGGCGAACGGCTGTGGACCTGCCCGTCATGCCGCGGACACCACCACGGACCGGACGAGTCCTGCCACGGCCCCGGTCACGGCCTGTGGGCCGGCGCCGGCAGTGATGCCCTGACGGCGGAAGCCGCCGCCGCGGCCGCGCAGGCGATGGCCGACGCGCTTGCCGCGGGCCGACCCGAGCAGCACGCCTGTTCATGGGCGGTCGGCAACGGTCCCGGCCGCGGCTTCCTGGCCCTGTCCGATGCCCTGCGCCTGGCCTGCGACGCCGAGATCACCCGCCTGGTCATCGGCCCGGACTCCCAACCGTTGAACGTCGGGCGCACCACCCGGACCATCCCTGCGCACCTGCGCACCGCCCTGAACGTGCGCGACCGCGGCTGTGTGATCTGCCCACCGGGAGAACGACCCCCGGGCTGGTGCCACGCCCACCACATCCAACACTGGGCGGCAGGCGGCGAAACGGGCATCCACAATTTGGCCCTGCTGTGCCACCGCCACCACCGGGACCTGCACCACGGCATCTGGACCATCACCATCGGCCCAGACCACCTCCCACACGTCACCCCCGGACCCGAACATCCCAACCCCGGCAACGCTCAAGCGCACCTCCGCCGCCGGCACCGACATCCCTCGGCCACCTGACCCCTTCGGTGGCCCGACCCGAACTCTTCAGCCCCGGTTGCCAGACCCTAGTGCCAGAACGCGCGCAGGGCGTCGGCATCGCCGGCGGCCTGGTTCACGCCCATCTCGATCGCCGCAGGCACGGACGCCGGCGACATCAGAGTGTCGATGTCGGTCTCCAGTGGGCCCCGGATGAATACCTCGCCGCCGGCCGCGCGCACGGCATCGGATTCCTTGGCCAGCGAGTTGGGCTGAATCGTCATCATCGCCTCGCGGGCCGGGTTCTCGGCCCCCAGCGACAGGATCACCACCCGCTCGGCACCCACGGCGAGGTCGGTATGTGTGCCCGATCCGCTCACTCCGCCGTCCATACAGCGGCGGTCCAGCACCGGCTGCGGGCTGAACAGTCCTGGCACCGAGCTGCTCGCCGCGGCCGCCCGCGAGACCGGCACGCCGGAATTGGCCCGCAGCACCAGGCGCTCGCCGGTGTAGGCGTCGACGGTGGTGATCATGAGCGACTGCGCCGGCCACGAGCGTTGGGCGACGAGCGAGGCGACTGAGCGGTGCAGCTTGGCCGCGGGAACGGCGTCGGCGGCCAATGCCGCGTAACCGATGGCGCGCACAGTGGTCGGATGGGCGTCGGTCGCCTCCCGGAACAGGCCCACCGCCCGCGCCTGGCTGGGGGTGAGGTCACCGGACGGCGCCATCGCGGCGATCACCGAAGGCAGCTTGGCCATCACAGCCAACTCCTTGCTGACCAGGCCGAGGCGGTCGCCAGCCAGCATGGCCGCCACCACCGAACCGGCCGACGTGCCCACCACCACTGTCGCCTCGCCCAGATGCACTCCGCGGCGCTCGAGTTCGCGCAGGTACGACACCTGCCAGGCGATGAAGAAGATGCCGCCACCGCCGAGCACGATGGCCCGTCGGTGACCGGCGCCATACTTGGCGTCCAGATCGATGGGCAGGGCCAGCCCGTCCGAGTCAGTCATGGGCCAAGGGTAGCCAGCGATGCAACCTCAGTCGATCAGTTTGCCGCGCAGCGTGCGCACCGCAAGCCAGGCCATCAGCGCGGCGAAGACCATCAGTGCCAGCACATCCCAGCCCAGTTGCGGCCACTGCCAGCCGAAAGCAGCCTGCCGCACCAGGCTCACACAGTGGTAGAGCGGATTGACCTGGGCCAGCGTCTGGGCCCACGGGGGCAACGATGACAACGGGAAGAAGGTGCCAGCCAGCAGGAACAGCGGGGTGATCACCGCACTCGTCACGTACGAGAAGGCGTCGATCGTCTTGACTACCCCGGACATCCACATGCCGAACAAGGCGAAGCCGAACCCGGTGAGCAGACCGATGAAGGGCACCGCCAGCATGCCCCATGACGGTGGCAGCCCGAAGGCCATGGCGACCAGCAGCGGCGCGCAGCCATAGACCCCGGCCTTCGCGGCGATCCACGAGGCCTCGGCCAGCACGACCTCGTGCACGTCGACCGGTGTCGACAGGATGCCGTCGTACGTGTGCTGATAAGTGCGGCGCACGAAGGTGGTGAACATTCCCGCGAACACGCTGGCGAACAACACAGCAGTCGCCACCGTGCCCGTGCCGACGAACTCGATGTACGGAATGCCGTTGACCGTGCTGACCAGCGCGCCGACGCCGAAACCGAAGGCCAGCAGGTAGATGGTCGGCTCGACGATGGAACTGAAGGTGGTGGACGCCCAGAACCGCCGGAACAGCGTGAACTCCCGGGTCCACACCCCTACGAACGGTGCCCACTCGAGTCGGCGCAGGGGCGCTGCCGGGGTCGGATCGGCAGCGGTCCGACCAGCCGGGGCGGGGGTCTCCGCGGCGCGCGCCGGCTCGGTCCCGTCCGGCGTCACGAGTCCAACCTTTCGCCGGTGAGCAGCACGAACACGTCCTCCAGGTTGGCCGCCCGGGCGATGCCGTCACCTACCTTGTCGTACAACTCCTCGGGGGCGCTCTCGGCCCGCAGCACCGCCACTGTCGGCCCGGTCCGTCTGGTCGGCAGACCATGTGCGGCCGCGGCGGACTCCACCTCGACCAGCACGTGCGGCGGCCCCCAGAACTCTCGGGCGACCTCGCCTGCATGTGCTGCCAGCAGTTGCGCCGGGGTGCCGCGGGCGATCACCCGACCATGATTGACCACCGCGACATCATCGGCCAATCGTTCCGCCTCCTCGATGTAGTGGGTGCTCATCAGCACGGTCACACCTTGGTCGCGCAGACCAGAGATCAGCGACCACAGTTCCGCCCGCACCTGCGGGTCCAGGCCCACCGTCGGTTCATCGAGCAGCACCAACTCAGGATCGTGCACCAGTCCGCGGGCGATCAGCAGCCGACGGCGCATGCCGCCGGACAATTCCGACACGCGTGAGTGTCGACGGGCCGTCAGGTTCGCCAATTCGAGTGCCGCGTCGATCGCCGCGCCACGTCGGGCCCGCGGGATCCGTTGCAGCGTTGCCCACACCCGCAGTTCCTGTTCGCAGGTGAGTTCGGTGTTGAGGTTGTCCTGCTGTGGTACGACGCCCATCCGGGCCCGGGCTTGCTTGGAGCGTCGCGGCACCGGCAGCCCCAGCACCTCGATCGTCCCGGAGTCGGGAATCGCCTGGCCGGTCAGCATCCGCATCGTGGTGGACTTGCCGGCTCCGTTGGGCCCGAGTAGCCCCAAACACACGCCACGGCCCACCTCGAGCGTCAAACCGTCGACCGCGGTGATGTCGCCGAACGACTTGTGCACCTCCAGCAGCCGGATCGCATGGTCGCGCTCGGTGGGCATGGGGTGATCGTAGTTGTCGGTGCTCCCGGGTGCGTCGGGCTTGGGGTGGGGCGGGGGTGCGGGTGGCGCCGAGGGCGGGGAAGATGTCGCTATGGCGCAGGGAACCAAGTCGCGGGCGAATCAGACAGTGCGGGACCTGGTGATCTCGATGGGCGTCGTGGGTCTGTTCGTGGCGTTCCTGTTCCTGATCGTGCTGCGGCCGACTCCGGACCCAGTCAAGGTGGTGGAGGTGGCCGGCCCGGCGCAGGTGGCGCAATCGGCCGAGGTGTTCGAGGTGGTGGTGCCGGTCGGTCTGCCGCAGGGGTGGCTCGCGACGAGTGCCAGGTTCACTCCGGGCACCGAGTCGGGCACCGGCACGTGGTTCAACGGCTACCTGAACCCCGAGGACCAGTTCGTCGCCGTGGTGCAGCAGGACTTCGACCTCGAGGACTTCGTGGTGGAGCAGACCGATGCGGGTCAACCCGAGGGCGCCGTCACGATCGATGGGCGCACCTGGCAGCAGTACTACTCGGAAAGCACCGGCGACCGTGCCCTGGTCGACACCCAGCCTGAGGTCACAACGGTCGTCACCGGGACGGTGCCCTATGACCAACTCGCTACCTTCGCCAGCACTCTGCAGCCGGTGTGACGGTTGAGCCCGCATTCTGCGCGAGGGTTGTCGGAGGGGTGGTTGAGGGTGTTGTCAATCGACCACCGCTCGCACATCGACTCGTAAGGTGATGACGTGACGCTTTCCGCACGAACCGAGGCCAGACGAGTCGCTGCGTTGGCCGAACTCGATCCTCGGCGACAGTCGAAGCTGGGGCAGTTCTTCACGCCTGCGCGTGCCGCTGAACTCATCGCCTCCATGGTTCGCTTGCCCAAGTCAGGGTCGCTCAGAGTTCTTGATCCAGGTGCGGGGGTCGGCTCGCTGACGGCGGCACTCGTGGAGCGGGTAGCTCGCGAGGCGCCTGACGTCCTGCTCGACATCGTGGCGGTTGAACTGGACCCAAGTGTGGTCCCCTATTTGCAGCGGACATTGGACGATTGCGCGGGGCCAACCGTGCGATGTCGCCTGGTTGAGGGGGATTTCATCACAGGTTCATCAGGCGTAATCGACGTAACTGGCGAACTTCGTGACCCGTTTGACTTGGTGGTGATGAATCCGCCCTACGGCAAATTGGGCGCGAAGTCCGATTATCGACGTGCGCTGCAGGCGACTGGCGTTGAGTGCCCGAATCTTTACGCCGCGTTCCTAGTTTTGGGGTATTTGAATCTCGTTGAGGGGGGACAGGTCGTGGCGATCATCCCGCGGTCGTTTGCGAACGGGACCTATTTCGGTGACTTTCGGCGGCATCTATTGACGGCAACGGCACTGGATCGAATTCATACGTTCGAGTCCCGATCGACGGTGTTCGCGGACACTGGCGTATTGCAGGAGAACGTCATCATCAGTGCGATTCGAGGTGGCGCGTTCGAGACTGTCCTCGTGACATCGAGTGTTGGCCATGAGGACGAGGCCGTGGAGCGCGTGGTGCCGACCAGTGAGGTCGTGAAGCCGAGCGACCCGCATCGCTTTGTCCGGATCACCCTCGAGGATGCGGCCCTGCCAGACAGGACCGGTTGTGTGCTGGCAGACCTCGGGCTGACTGCGTCGACGGGCAGGGTGGTGGACTTCCGGGCACGTCAGTGGTTGGTCGATGCCGAGGTGGACGGCGCTGTGCCGCTGGTCTACCCCGGCAACGTGCGCCTCGGTCGCACGGAATGGCCGCGGGCGATCCGCAAACCGCAAGGTTTCCTGCCTGAGACGGAGGCAGCAGACAGGCTCCTGGTCCCACCCGGTTCCTACGTTGTTATCAAGCGCTTCTCTTCGAAAGAGGAACGTCGGCGTGTGGTTGCAGCCGTATGGGAATCAGAGTCTCCCGTGGCATTCGAGAACCACTTGAATGTGATTCACCGAAGTGGTCAAGGTTTGGATACGCATCTCGCCGTGGGATTGTGCATGTGGCTCAATTCGACGGTCATCGACCGCTACTTTCGGACATTTTCGGGCCACACCCAGGTGAACGCGACTGACCTGCGAACCTTGCCTCTCCCTTCTGCACAGGACCTTCGGCGCCTCGGTTCCTCGTGGCCGGGGGGTTCGACGGAACAAGCCGAGATTGATCGAATGGTGGAGGCTGTGGTTGGTTCGGCAGTGCGCGCCGCATGACGCGTAACATCGTCGATGAAGCGCGACGCTTGCTCATGTCGTTGGGATTTGACACGGAGCGCGCGAATCAGCGGTCAGCGCTCACTTTGCTGGCGCTTCTGCACCTCCGTCGTGATGACCCGTGGAGCGATGCAACGACACCCATGCTTGGCACGCGGGCCCTGATGGATTGGATTCGTGACGAGTACGGTGTGGACTACAAGCCGAATACTCGGGAGACCCTGCGACGGCAGACACTGCACCAGTTCGTAGCGGCCGGGCTTGTAGAGGAGAATCCTGACGACCCTGAGCGGCCCGTCAATTCGCCGAAGTGGTGCTACCGGGTGCGGCGCAGCGCACTGGAGGTGATCACCGGTTTTGGTTCATCCGCCTTCGAGGAGGCGATTGCCTCGTACCTGGTTGCACAGCCCGGGCTTGTCTCCCAATACGAGGCGGCCCGCGCCATGAACCGTATTCCGGTGACACTTCCTGACGGATCGCCCATCAGCCTTAGCCCGGGCGGACAGAACGTTCTCATCAAGGCGATGATTGAGCAGTTCTGTAGCCGCTTCACACCAGGTGGGGTTGTGCTATACGCGGGAGATGCCGCGGCCAAATGGGCGGTGTTCGAGGGGGACGCGTTGGCCCGTCTCGGCGTGACGGTGCAGCCTCACGGCAAGATGCCTGACCTGGTTGTCTATCTACCTCAACGGAACTGGCTGGTTCTCCTCGAGGCGGCCTCGACGCACGGACCGGTGGATGGGAAGCGGCTGGCCGAGTTGAGGGCCCTATTCGACGGGTCAACCGCTGGGTTGGTGTTCGTGTCCTGCTTCCCATCGCGGGCTGAGATGCGCAACTACTTGGCCCAAATTGCGTGGGAGACTGAGGTCTGGTGCGCTGACAGTCCCACACATCTTGTCCACTTCAACGGTGAACGGTTCCTGGGCCCGTATGCGGATGCGGAGCGCGAATAGTTGGTCCACGAGATGAATCCTGCGGTGTCCCTTACATCGCGGTGCGCGCTTCGTTGATGCTCACTGGCTTCCAGCCCCCGCCAGCTGCTTGGTCAGGGCCGAGGAGGTCAGTGCCACGACAGGCTGACGCCGATCGCCAGCAGGATGCTGAAGACGAGTTCAAGGCGGGCGGTCTCGCCCAGCACAACGATGAGGTCGGTGCCGCTGGCGCCGCCGCGCACCTGTCGGGCGGGTGCGGCCGCCAGGGGCACAGCGACCAACGCGAGGACTCCCAGGGCCGGCCAGGCGTCGCTGAGCAGGCCCGCCACTGACACCAGCGCGACGATCACGAACGGCAGCCAGATCAATGCCACGAATAGTGTGCGGGTGCGGGCTTCACCCAGCCGGGCAGCAAGGGTGTTCTTGCCGGCGGCGCGGTCCGTGTGCACATCGCGCAGATTGTTGGCCACCAGCAACGCCACCGCGAGCAGTCCCACGGGCACGGCCAGCACCAGGCTGAGCAACGTCACACCGCCGGTCAGGCAGGCCGCGGTGCCTGCCACCGCCACCAGGCCGAAGAACACGAACACGAACACCTCGCCCAGACCCGCGTAGCCATAGGGTCGCGGGCCGCCGGTGTAGAACCACGCTGCCGCGATGGCGGCGGCGCCCACCGCCAGCAGCCACCACAGGCCCGTGATGACCACCAGTGTCAGACCGGCCAACGCGGCCACCCCGAACGCAGCGAACGCCGCCCCGCGCACATGCGTCGGGGGTGCCAATCCCTGGCCCACCAGCCGGATCGGGCCGAGTCGCTCCGAGTCGGTGCCGCGAATGCCGTCGCTGTAGTCGTTCGCGTAGTTGACCCCGACTTGTAGCGCCAGCGCGACCACCGCGCAGAGGGCCGTGATCAGCAAGTCCAGCGGGTGGTAGCCATCATTGTTGGTGAAAGCCGCCGAGCCTGCTCCGACCGCAACGGGCGCCAACGAGGCAGGCAGGGTTCGCGGCCTGGCCCCTTGCCACCACAATCTCGCCGACGTCATCGAGGTCCCTTCACCAACTGTTGAGTGTCCACCTTGCCACCGGGCAGTCGAGGCAGCGCCTCGACCCGGCGCACCTGCGGGATCGCGGCCGCCCCGAGTCGGTTGGCGACGGCGGTGCGGATCGTGTCGTCCTCTGCCTCGCCGACCACGTGGGCGATCAATCGGTGACCGCCGTCGGGATCGACCTCGCCCACCACCGCGGCCTCTGCCACGCCGGGCAGCGCCTGCACCACAGCCGTCACCGCAGCGAGGTCGACATTCGCCCCCCGCACGGTGACGATGTCGTCGAACCGGCCCACCACGTGCAGCCGCCCGTCGGCGGCGAAGTGGCCGCGATCCCCGGTGCGCAGCAAGCCGTCCTGCAAGGGCAGAGGTTCGGTCAGGTAACCGCTGGCCAACGGGTCCCCACCAAGCAGAATCTCGCCGTCCGCGGCCAGCGCCACCACAGTCCCCGGGGTGGCGAGGCCGTCGTAGACGCATCCACCGCAGGTCTCGGTCATGCCGTAGGTGGCGGTGATCGGAACCTTCGCATCGCGCGCCTGCTGCGCCAACTCGGGCGCCAACGGGCCGCCCCCGACCAACACCGTGGCGAACTCGCGCAGCACCGCCGTGGCCTCGGCGTCCGCCAGCAGGCGGGCGAGTTGCGCCGACACGAGGGAGGTGCGCGCGGGCACGCAGCGCGCGGCGGCCGAGGTAACGAGGTCGCGGGCAGCTGTGGTGAAGGCGGAGGGCGAGAACCGCTGGGCGCCGCCGATGCCGGGCCACCCCGCCACGGGAAGGCCCGCCAGGTGCCCGCGAACCACGGCGATCAGCGTGGCGGCGGTCACCGGCGGCAGCGCGATGAACCACGCGGACGGCCCGCCCAGCACCTCGTCCCGAGCGGTGGCTGACGCCAGCAAGGCCTGCCGGCTCAGCACTACCAGGCGGGGTGCGCCGGTGGAGCCGCTGGTCGGCAGGATCACCGATGAGCCGATAGGCCGCGCACTGGAGGGCTCACCGAGCCCTGCCGCGAGCCGGGCTTGCAGGTCGCGCTGGACGGCGGCCGGGGCGTAGCCGGGGACGAGGGCCACAGTTCGTCCGGCGTCGAGGGCATCGCCGACGGCGTGGGTCATGGCTCGCAGGCCCGGCAGGCCCGCTGCGACCTCCAGCACGGCGGCGGAGGTGCGCGAAGCGCTGGCGGGAGGCATCGTGACTAGCCTAGGAGCATCACCGGCGGGCCGGACGTCCCGCTTCCCTCGACGCGACCAGGAGCCGTGCAGACCGTGGACACCCGCAACCGCTACCCGCTGCCCCCCGTGGTGGCCGATGACAGCCCGGCCGCGACTGATCCCGCGTACTCGTCCATCGAGCCCGCCCTGGACTGGCAGCCGGTGGGGCAGTGGCGGGACATCAAATACGAAGTGGCCGACGGCATCGCCAAGTTGACCATCAATCGTCCGCACAAGCGCAACGCCTTCCGGCCCCAGACCCTGTTCGAGTTGGAGCGGGCCTTCGCGCTGGCGCGCGATGACGACTCGGTTGGGGTGATCATCCTCACCGGTCAGGGCGACTGGGCCTTCTGCTCCGGTGGCGATCAGGTGATTCGCGGCAACGACGGCTACATCGGCGACGACGACGTGGCGGCCAAGGGCATCGGCCGGCTCAATGTGCTGGACCTGCAGATCCAGATCCGCCGACTGCCCAAGCCGGTGATCGCCATGGTCGCCGGGTACGCGATCGGCGGTGGCCACGTGCTGCACGTCGTGTGCGACCTCACCATCGCCGCCGACAACGCCCGGTTCGGTCAGACCGGCCCGAAGGTCGGGTCCTTCGACGGCGGCTACGGCTCCGGGCTGCTGGCCCGCATCGTCGGTCAGAAGCGGGCGCGTGAGGTGTGGTACCTGTGTCGGCAGTATGGCGCCGCGCAGGCGTACGACTGGGGGCTGGTCAACCAGGTGGTGCCGCTGGTCGACCTCGAGCGCGAGACCGTGGCGTGGGCGCAGGAGATGCTCGCGTTGTCGCCCCTTGCCCTGCGCATGCTCAAGGCCTCCCACAATGCCGCCGACGATGGGCTGGCCGGCATCCAGCAACTCGCCGGCGACTCGACGCTGCTGTTCTACATGACCGAGGAGGCGCAGGAGGGGCGTGACGCCTACACACAGCGGCGTCGGCCCGAATTCGAGAAGTTCCCCCGACGGCCGTAGTGGCGCTGTGACGATACTGGAGTTGGCCGAGGTCGTCGCGGCCGCGACGGTGGTGCGGGTGCCGCTGCGGGTGCCCTTCCGAGGGGTCACGTCGCGGATCGGCGTGGTGTTCCAGGGCCCCGCCGGCTGGGGCGAATTCGCACCCTTCCCGGAGTACCTGCCGACCGAGGCCTCGCGTTGGCTCGACGCCGGGATCGAGGCCGCCTTCGTCGGCTGGCCGCCGCCGCTGCGCCGCGAAGTCGGTGTGAACGCCATCATCCCGGCACTAGAGCCCGACGACGCCGCGGTGTTGGCGGTGCAGGCCCGGGCCGACGGCAGTCGCACGGTGAAAGTCAAGGTTGCCGAGCCCGGTGGCTCGCTGGAGCGCGACGCCGATCGCGTGGCGGCCGTGCGGGCGGGTTTCGGCGACGGGGCGATCCGCATCGATGCCAACGGCGCCTGGACCCCGGCTGAGGCGATCGAGGCCGTGCGTCGGCTGGACCGCGTGGCGGGCGGCTTGCAGTACGTGGAACAGCCCTGCGCGGACCTCGCGGGATTGGCGGCCGTGCGGCGGGCGGTGGCCGTGCCGGTGGCCGCAGATGAGTCGATCCGGCGGGCCGAGGATCCGCTGCTGGCGGTGCGGTCCGCCGCCGTCGACCTGGTGGTGGTCAAGTGCCCGCCACTCGGTGGCGTACGCCGCGCATTGGCGGTGATCGCTGAGGCCGGCGTACCCGCGGTGGTGTCGTCCGCGCTCGACACCGGCGTGGGGCTGGCCGCGGGGGTGGCGCTGGCCGCTGCGATGCCCGACGTCGCCTATGACGCCGGGCTCGGCACCGGTCGGCTGCTGGCCGACGACCTGGTGGTGCCGGCCATGGTGCCGCTGCACGGACGTCTGCCGGTGCGCGCCACGGCACCCGACCGTGACGCCCTGCAGCGGGCAGCGGCCCGGGTCACGACGGCGGAACGGCAGGAGTGGATCGATCGCCTGGGGGCAGCATGGGGGGCCGGGACGGCGCGACGATTGCCGAGACTGCTGGCAGACTCGCACGTGTGAACCCCGCCGAAGCCGCCGCCGCGCTGATCATCGATGAAGCCCTGCGCGGCGGGGTGGTCGACATCGTGGTGGCGCCCGGCCAACGTTCGGCCCCCCTTGCCGTCGCCGCCGCGACAGCGGCCGCCGACGGCGCCTGCCACTTGCACGTGCGTGTGGACGAGCGGTCCGCGGGGTACCTCGCAGTTGGGCTGGCGCGGGCCACGGGTGCCCCGGTGGCGGTCATCTGCACCTCTGGCACTGCGGTGACCAATCTGCTCCCCGCCGTTGCCGAGGCCGATGCGTCGGACCTGCCGTTGGTGCTCCTCACGGCCGACCGTCCGGCGGAACTGCTGGGGGTGGGTGCCAATCAGACCATCGATCAAACGGGGGTATTCGGCTCGCGCGTGCGTATGGCAGTGGGGCTGGAAGCGCCGCAGTGGCGCGACGGGGTGGCGCGCTATTGGCGCTCGGCCGTGTGCCAGGCGATCAACGCCGCCACAGATGCTGTCGCGCCCGGCCCGGTGCACCTCAACGTCGCCCTGCGCGAACCCTTGCTCGGCGGTGACACCGCGGCGGATGTCACCCAGGACGACGCGGACCAGGTCGGGCTGACCGGCCGCCCCGCCGGATTGCCCTGGACGGTCGACGCCCGCCTGGTGTCGGTGGCCAGCCTGTCGCTGGACTCGCTGCTGGACCAACTCGACCTGCGGCCCCGACCATTGCGTGGGGTAGTGGTGGTGGGCGACCTGCCGGCCGGGGAGCCATACCCGTCGGAGGCGACCCTGCTGGCCGAGACCTTGAATTGGCCGCTGCTGTGCGAGCCCAGCGGCAATGCCCACGACGGCGGCACGGTGGTGTCGCACGGGCCGGTGCTGTGTGCGATCGGCGCATTCCTCGAGCAGCACCGGCCCGAGCTGGTGGTGACGGTCGGGCGGGTCGGGCTCAGCCGGGGGGTCAACGCGCTGATCGCCTCGGCCGACCTGCACATCGCCGTGGATCCGCGGCCCGCCCGTACTCCGCTGGATCCGCAGCGCACGGCGGCTGTCGTGGTGGCGGCCGTGCCGGCTCCGGCGGATTCGTGCCGGGCGCCCGACGACTGGACCGAGGCCTGGCTGCGCGCCGACGATCTGGCCGAGGAGGCCATCGCCGAGGTCCTGGCCGACGCCCCGTTCTCAGGGGTCGCGGTGGCCCGGGCGGTGTGGGCGGCGGCGGATTTGACGGGGCTGCTGTTGGCGGCGGCATCGTGGCCCGTGCGATTCCTGGATTCGTATGCCCCGGTCCGTGTCGACGTGCCGTGGGTGGTGGGCAACCGGGGGGTATCCGGGATCGACGGTCTGGTGTCGACTGCGTGGGGTGCTGCGGCCGGGCATCAACGGGCGCCATCGCCGTGGGACGAGGCGATGGCAGCGTTGTCCGAGACTGGGCCGACGCAGATCGGCGGGCCCGGTCTGGCGCTGCTCGGCGACCTCGCCACCCTGCACGACGTCAATGGCCTGCTGGCGCCGGAAGTGGAGCCTCGGCCGGACCTCACCTATGTCGTGATCGACAACGACGGCGGAGGAATCTTCAGCAGTGTGGCGGCCGGTCAGCATGCCTACTCGCAGCACTTCGAGCGGGTCTTCGGAACGCCGACAGGGCGTGACATCGGGGCCTACGCCGAGGCGGCCGGCGTGACGGCGCTCCGGGTGGGCGCAGTCGACGAGTTGGCGGCGGTGCTGGGGCAGGCCACGACGGGTGCCGGGGTGCAGATGGTGGTGTGCCGGGTGGCCGAGCGAACGGCGGAGAAGGCTCTGCTGGAGCGCCTGCGCGAGGCGGTCGCGGCACGCCTTGGCGCCACGGGATAGCGCCGCTGCGACGACGGCGGGGGCGGGCCGATCGGGGGCCCTGGCCTCAGGGGCCGGTCGACACGCCCAGAGCTGTGCGCATGGCCGTCAGTTTGGCCTCGGACTCGGCCCACTCGCCCTCCGGGGTGGATCCCTCGACGATGCCGCAGCCGGCCATGATCCGCATCGAGCGCCGGTCCGCGGACAGTTCGCCGCACCGCAGGGCGATGCCGAATTCGCCGTCCCCCTCGGCGTCGACCCACCCCACGGGCCCGGCATAGCGGGCTCGGTCCATCCCCTCGAGTTCGGCGATCACCGCGGCAGCACGCTCTGTCGGGGTGCCGCAGACGGCTGCGGTGGGATGCAAGGAGGCCGCCAGAGCGACAGCTGACGAGTCGTCTGCGAGCATGCCGAACACATCCGTGGCGAGGTGCTGGACGTTGGCCAGCCGCAGCAGGCTCGGCGCCTCGGGCACCTGCAGGTCGGTGCAGTGGCGGGCCAGCGCCGCCGCCACCGACTCGACCGCGTACAAGTGCTCGACGAGGTCCTTGTCGGAGGTCAGCAGTTCCGCCGCCAGGCGCCCGTCCGTGGACGAGTCGCCGGCGCGGGTGACCGTGCCGGCGAGCACGCGCGAAACCACCGCGGCACCATTGCGGCGTACGAGCAGCTCAGGTGTGGCGCCGACCATGTCGTCCACGCTGAAGGTCCAGCAGTCGGGGTAGGCCTCGGCCAGGCGGGTCAGCACGTACCGTGGGTCGATCGGCTGGGTCGACTCGATCACCGACTCGCGGGCGAGCACCACCTTGTCGAGCCCGCCCGCTCGCACCCGGTTGACGGCCTGCTCGACGGCTCGGTGCCAGGCTGTGGCGGCAGCGGGGTCGCGTGCCTCACGCACCAGTCCGGGGTCATGCGGGGCTGACACCGGTGCGGCGAGGTCGGGGCGTTCGACCGAATCGACGACGGTGAGCCACGACTTTCCGTGACGCCGACCGACCACCACCGACGGCACGATCATCACCGACGTGTGCGGACCGTCGGCGAAGGTGAAGGAACCGAAGGCGACCGGCCCGGAACCCGGCACGGCCACGGCATCGGTCACCTCGGCGGCATCGCACAATTGCGACCACCACCTGTGTGCCCGGCTGAACCGCTCCTGACCGGTCACTTCGATCCGCGCGGCCTCGCCCCATGCGACCAAACCCTCGCCCTCGTGGACCCACGACATGATCGGCCCGTCCGGCAGCAGCCCGAGCAACTCCACGGGCTCCGCGAGGGCCTCGGTCACGACTCTCAGGCGAGGGGGGACGTAGTCGCGCACGAGGCGAGCCTACGGTGCCCCCGGAGATTCGGCCCGCCGGAGGTCACGCGTCTGCCAGGCCAGAGCGCGCCGAAGCAGTTGGCCGGGCACAATCGCTTGCGTGGCCGACTCACCTTGGCCGCCCGAGTTCGGTCGGGCGGTGACCATCCTGGTGCTTGCGCTGTGTGCGCTGACCGTGGCCGGCGCGGGGCTGTCGCTGGTGCGGGTGCATTCGGTTCGGTCGTCGGGCGTGACGGTGGAGGCGACCGCGCTGGGCGAGGCCTCCGGTAGCGGACCGACGGATGTCTATGTGAGGTTCCTGGTGGGGGACCGAGCGGTGATCGCCACTGCCAGCGCGCCGCTGTGGGCGCCCACCCACGGCACCCGGCTGCAGGTGGCCTACCTGGCTAAGGATCCGGCTGGGTCGGTGCGGATCGTCGATTCGAGGGTCGGCGGGGGCTACGCGGCTGGACTGCTGGGGCTGGTCGTCGGCATCGCGTGTGCGGTGGTCGCCGCGGCGGCGTATCGTCGCTCAGGCCCGCACCGTCCCGTCGTCCCGGCTGAGCCGGTCGGGGCGCCGAACGCAGAGGAGGAGTCGACGTGACCCGCGCGACGTTGCGCAAGGAGCCCAGCGAAGTCGCGGCGATGTTCGACGATGTCGCGCCGCGGTATGACCTCACCAACGACGTGCTTTCGGCTGGCCGCACCCGGTCGTGGCGCAAGGCACTCGTGGCGGCCGTCGACCCACGCCCCGGTGATCGGGTGCTCGACCTCGCGGCGGGCACGGGCACCAGCGCCGTGCCGATCGCGGACCTGGGCGCCTTTGTGGTGCCGTGTGACTTTTCGCTGGGCATGTTGGCGGTCGGACGTGACCGAGTCCCGGCGCTGTCGTTCGTCGCCGGTGACGCCTTGCGGCTGCCGTTCGCGGACGACTCGTTCGACGCCGTGACGATCTCGTTCGGGTTGCGCAACGTGTCCGACCCCCGGGCCGGTCTGGCTGAGTTGCAGCGGGTGACCCGTCCGGGCGGGCGGCTGGTCGTGTGCGAGTTCAGCACCCCCACCTTCGAGCCGATGCGGATCGCCTACCTGGAGTACCTGATGCGGGCGCTGCCGTCGGTGGCCCGCCGCGTCTCGAGCAACCCCGACGCGTATGTCTACCTGGCCGAGTCGATCCGCGCGTGGCCCGACCAGGCGGGGCTGGCCGATCTCATCGGCGAGGCCGGCTGGGACGCGGTCGGGTGGCGCAACCTCACCGGCGGCATCGTCGCCCTCCACCGAGCCACGGCACCGTAGCCGCGCGGGGCATGACCCATTCGCCTCGGATCCCGATCGAAGTCGAGTCCGGGTACGTCGGGCATTGCTAGCCTCGCTCCATGGCTGCGGGGGATGGTGACGAGGGGCTCACTGCCGAACAGCGGTCCCGACGGCTGATCGACGCCCAACTGGTTGCTGCCGGGTGGGTGGTGCAGGACCGTCGCGACATGAACCTGTTCGCCGCCGGCGCCCCGCGTGCGGGTGCTGGCGGCGGGACCGGTACCGGCGGCGCGTCCGGTGTCGCGGTGCGGGAGTCGATCATGGCGACCGGTCACGGTCGAGCGGACTATCTGCTGTACGTCGATCAGCGAGCGGTCGGCGTGATCGAGGCCAAGCCCGAGGGGACGCCGCTGACGGGCGTGGAGTGGCAGTCGGCGATGTATGCCGAGGGGTTGCCGCCGCAGGTGCGGTTGCGAGCGGTGACGCGCGCGGGTCGGTTGCCGTTCGTGTTCGAGGCCTCGGGGTCGGAGGTGCACGTCACCAACGGGTTCGACCCCGAACCGCGGGCACGGTCGATCTTCGCCTTCCCCCGGCCGGAGACGCTGGCGCGCACCCTGCGCGCGGCGGACCCGGCTGCGGTGGCGGACGGCGTCGCCGACCCCACCTGGCGCGGTCGAGTCCGCCACCTCCCGCCGCTGATCACCTCAGGTCTGCGCCCGGCCCAGATCACCGCGATCCGGGGCGTCGAACGGTCCCTCGTCGAGCAGCGCTTCGACCGGTCGCTGGTCCAGATGGCCACGGGCGCCGGCAAGACCTACACCGCCGTCACCGAGTGCTACCGCCTGCTGCGCTACGGCGGCTTCGGTCGCATCCTGTTCCTCGTCGACCGCAACAACCTCGCCGATCAGGCCCTGGCGGAATTCCGCAACTACGCCACCCCCGACGACGGCCGCCGCTTCACCGAGCTCTACAACGTCGACAAGCTCACCGCCGCCGGCATGGTCGGCTCCTCTTCGGTGGTCATCTCCACGATCCAGCGAGTCCACGCCGCGCTGCGCGGCCAGGAGGTCCCCGACGCCGACGATCCCAACCTCGACGCCTTCACCCCCGAGACCCCGGTGGAGGTCGGCTACAACCCGGACCTGCCGCCGGAGGCGTTCGACCTGGTGATCGTGGATGAGGCGCACCGGTCGATCTACGGCGTGTGGCAGGGGGTGCTGCGCTACTTCGACGCCCACATCGTGGGGCTGACCGCGACTCCGGTGAAGCAGACGTTCGGGTTCTTCCGGCAGAACCTCGTGGCCGAGTACACCTACCCTCAGTCGGTGGCCGACGGGGTCAACGTGGACTTCGACGTCTACCGAATCCGCACGCGGGTGACCGAGCAGGGCGACACGATCGACGCCGGCACGGTCGTACCGCGGCAGGACCGCCGCACCCGCCGGCAGCGCTACGAGACCCTCGACGACGACCTCGACTACACGCCGGGCCAACTCGACCGCGCGGTGGTCAACCGCAACCAGATCCGGCTCGTGCTGGAGACCTTCCGCGACCGGCTGTTCACCGAGATCTTCCCGGGCCGATCGACCGTGCCCAAGACTCTGATCTTCTGCAAGGACGACAACCACGCCGAGGAGGTCGTCACCGCCGTGCGTGAGGTGTTCGGCAAGGGCAACGAATTCGCCGCGAAGATCACCTACAGCGTGCGCGACGCCCGCGCCCAGATCGCGGCCTTCCGCAACTCCCCCACGCTGCGGATCGCGGTGACGGTGGACATGATCGCCACCG
>JAUPKO010000233.1 GCA_030837395.1 Actinomycetota bacterium
CACGACTACGCCAAAACTCTGTGTGGGAGCCCCAGATTCCGCCAAATACCATCGCCGCCCGCCACGGAAGGTCGTCAATCAATAGCCTCTTCCGCTGATCGGTCACTTGGCGAACAGATGGCTTATCGAGAGTCTCCAGCAACATTGTGTCGAGCAAATTTGCTCCGAGTGCTTGAGCCCCGTCTGGATGGCCGTCCATCAGCATGTCGATCACGTTCTGGGCAAAACTGCGATACTGGATTACGCCAGCGTCGGACGTGGTGTCGAGTGACTCACGGCATGCCGCGACAATCCGCTTCCATCGGCGTCCGAGAATACGCCGCCGCTCCTGCTTTGATGGGGCCGCGAGCAAGGCATTGAGGACGTCCACCGGCGGTACCCAGGCGAGGGCAAGACCCTCGTCTAAGGCGAGATTCTCGATCTGATCCAAATTACGAACGCCAGTCCAATTCGGCGGGAGGACCGCGTCCAACGCGCGGTCAACCTGCTCAAAGATGCGCTCGAACTGCCCGCGTTGAGAACTGTATAAGTCGGCGAACGCCGTGATGCTTGATTTGTCAACGAGACTCTTGAGTTCGAGGTTCTCGAAGTTGAGAGCCGGACCGAACAGGCGCGTGTAGTCGAGGGTCAGAGGTGGAAGGTCGAGCTTGAATTTCGGAATGTTCAGCTCGAGCGACTTCGCGAGATCGACACCGAAGCCGTGGGTTGGCGCTAGCGCTCGCGCTATCGAGTCGAGAGTTGGGCTTACGCCGCGCTGGATCTCTGCAATGGAGGGCATGAGCTTCGACAAGTCGGGAATTTTGATGCTGCCCGCGGTGAGATCCCGATAGGCCTTTCGGACTTGTTCACTCTGCGCCGCAGTGAGTTTCGGCGACCCCTCCGACTCCTCAGGCAACGGAATAGCTCCGAGTCCGCCGAGTCACTCGGGACGCGCGCCCAGGGCGCCCGTTCCGGATGGGGACTCGCTGATATAGGTGACCCCGAACGCAACGACCTGCCTGAACTCTTGACGCCGGGATCCGATGTCAAATTGGCTACCCGAGCCCTTCTGGAAGATGTCGAGTCCTCGGCCGAGAAGGATCTTCCAGCCGTTGTCCGCTCGGATCGACCTGTCGTGAATCGTGTCGTCGAACTGGACGTTGAACCGGATCCCGACGGAGGCCGCCCCATCCTGGATCTCCTTGAGCATCAACAGGTGTTGCTTCTGGAAGTCGCCGGTGTCTTCCTTCGTGACGAGGTTGACGGCGATCTCGTCGGCCGGGTCCTTGGCTGACGCAAGAAGACTGAGGAGGTCGACCAAGTTGCGGCCTTGGTGCGGCAGCCGAATGTAGGGGTCGACGATCGTGATGTCGTTAGCGCCCCTCAGATAGGGCAGGAGCAGCGTCTCGTAAGACACACCTCGCTGATTCTCCTGGTATTCGCGGTGCCCCTCAAACAGCGGCGCCGGCTTCGGCGCCTGGGTCGCCGCCGGCGTATCAGGAGGATTCGTCGTAATGATTTCGTCCGGCGTTGAATCGCCGTCAGGGTGGCTCTGGCCGTGGCGTTGATTGTAGTAGCTCGGGTACTCGTCTTCTTCCAGAGTTGTGACTGCATGCCACTCGCCGGCCTTGTCCAAGTAGCCGAAGTTCACCGCCGCCATCGTGGTGTCGATCCGGATGATCTGATCTTTGACCCGTTTGCGGCCCTCAATGGCGAAGCGGAGTACCTCTTCGAGCTCATCTCTGGTGGCGTGGCCGTGCGGGTAGAGGATTTTCATGAGGCCGGAGAAGGTCTTGTGGATGCCGTCGCGGTCGCGGGTGGAGATGTCGGAGCCGAGGGTAAAGTGCTGTTGGTATCGGTCGGAGGAGTCGGCGTCGCGCATGGATTTGAGGACTTCGGCGATGTAGTCGACGACGAATCCGTATCCGTCGGAGAACATTTCGCCGCGGATGGTTTCGACTTCCCAGCCGGGGATGTAGAAGTGCAGGCGGTCGAGGTAGGCGGAGTCGTGGTAACTCTCGGGCAGTTCGTCGAAGAGGTCGGAGTGTTTGAGCATGTAAGGCACGGTGTGGGAAGTGTTGCCCACGAACACCATTGACGCTTCAGCACCGAGGGTTTCGACGCCGCGGGAGAATGACTTGTTCGCCATATAGTTCTTCATGATGTCGACCAGCGCTCTATCGGTGCGCTTCTTCTTGCCGGCGAACTCATCGAAGGCGACGACGTCCCAGTAGCCGACCAGGCCGAGGCGGCCGTTGGAGTTGTTGACGAAGAGTTTGGCGACGGTGACTTCGCCGCCGGAGATGAGCATGCCGTGGGGTGAGAACTCCGAGAAGATGTGGGACTTGCCGGTCCCTTTGGGTCCGAGCTCGACAAGGTTGTAGTTGCGTTCGACGAACGGGATGAGGCGAACAAGCTGCAGCAGCTTGGCGCGCCGGCCGAACAGGTCGGGGTTGAACCCGATGGACTGGATCATCAGGTCGATCCACTCATCCGTGGTGAACTGACCCCGCGCCGCGACAAAGCCGTCAAAGTCGAAGTTGGAGAGCTGAATCGGTTTGATTGACCCCAGGATCCACGGCACGATGCGCGGATCGTCGCCGTGGCTGTACTCGATGTCGCAGATGCACCAGACCCCGCCGACGAGGAGCTTCGGGTGCGCCTTGATCGTGGCGGGTTCGACGAGGACCTGTTTGAGGCCGAGGTTGGCGAACCAGGCTTCGTACACGTCGTCTTTGTCGTTGAGGGTGACGGTGACCTTGTCGATGATCTTGTAGCGCCCGCGTTCGCGGATCGTGGATTTCACCAACTCGGACTGGTTGCGGTGGACGTAGTGGTCGGCCAGGATCTGCCGGACGGTGGCGATGCCGGCGGCGATGGTGGCTTCGTCGTCGGAGGCGGCG
>JAUPKO010000023.1 GCA_030837395.1 Actinomycetota bacterium
CATTTCCCGAGTTGTAGGTGACATAGGCCCCCGCGGTCGGATCGAACACCTCCAGCACGTGCGCTGGGCTACTCGACGAGCTCAGGTTCACGAGACGGACCACGTCGAACGGCGCGCCCGGGGTCGGCGGGTCGACGATGTAGGCGCCGGTAACGGGCACATTGCCGGTGTTCTTGAACGACAGGTCGAACTTCATGGCCTGGCCGGGGATGATGGTGGTCACCCCGGACGTGCTCTTGACGGCGTTGCCGATTCCGCTGCTGGCGCTCTGCACCGTCACCGTCTTGCACGCGACCGC
The DNA here is from genome assembly GCA_030837395.1 of Actinomycetota bacterium. GTDB lineage: Bacteria > Actinomycetota > Actinomycetes > S36-B12 > UBA10799 > JACJWR01. The sequence continues at coordinate 299 of JAUPKO010000023.1, forward strand.
AGCTGAGCTGGAACTCTGCGGAGTGGTCGCGCTGCCGTCGAAGCAGTTGGTGAGCGGGCCGGGAGTGGTGGCGCCTGCGGCGGTGCCGTGCAGGTCCAACTGGGCCGAGGCGTTGGTGGCGATCGTGCCGTCGCCGGACTGGTTCTCGCCGAGGTAGCTGAGTCGAACGCTTGCGGGGAAGACGCCCGCGGCGCAGCCGAAGTTCGCGATGTTGACCGTCGCCGGGGCGCCTGAGCGCGGGTAGACCACTGGCTGCGGGTTGGCCCCGCTGCGGCAGACAACGGTCAGGGTTGCGCTGGTGACTCCGCTCGGCCAGGTGAAACGCCCCTTGACCACGTCGATCTTTGCGAAGTCCTGCGGCGTGGAGGTGGACGGTTCGTCGATCACCATCGTCTTGACCGGGCCGGCGGAGGTGTTCTTCACGTTGAGGGTCATCGTCACCCCCGAGTTCTGGCCGGCCACGATCTTGCCGTTGGCGGTCCAGTTCCCGGAGTTGTCGGCAAACATGTTCTTGGTCGCCTGCACAGTGATGGTGTCCGGCTCGATCGCGAAGTTGGCGCTCGCGTCCGTGCCCACAGTGGTGCCGCCGCCTTGCACGACGGCGGCCGGGGTCGCCTTGTTGGCGATCGTCAGGCGGGTCTGGGGCTGGATGGGCAGTCCGGAGGCGCGGAAGTTGTCCCGCAAGATGACCGGAAGCGCAACTGCCCCCGCGTCGGCACTGTAGGGAATCTTCGTGCCGGCCGCGTTCACGAAGGTGAACCGAACGCCGGTGACATTGGCGAGCGTGACACCGGGCGGGGGGGTGAGCGCCCCGCCGCCGGACTGCTGCCCGGATTCCGCCCACTCGCCCTCGGCGCAGGGCGAGTTGATCGGCTTCGAACAGGTCCCCACGATCACCCGATCCGTGCCGGGCGGGTATTGCGACACCGGTCCAAGCCCGGTTACGTCGAAGGCGTCGAACGTGGCGGGAGTGAGGTCGGTGACCCGCAACTGCCGCACATCCGCCGAGGTCGACGACGCATTGCGCACGCCCAGCGTGATTGTGCTCGCCGCACCGGACTGGGCGATGGCGGAACTTGGCGACCAGGACTTCGTTGCCACCGGGCGGACGACCACCGGGATCTCTGCCTGGACCGTGGCGATGGCAGTTTTCGGCGCCGCGTTGTCAGCGGTGGCGGTGGCAGTATTAGGGATCAACTGGCCATTCTGAACAGTTGTCTCCACCGGCAGCCGCATGCCGACGGGGATCTTCCGGGAGGTTCCGGCTGGTAGTCCGTTCCCGCCACCGGCGAGTGGGATCTTGAAGGTGATGGTCAGCAGCCGGGTGTTGGGGTCGTAGCTGACGTCGCGCTCGCTGCTGCTACTCGGCAGCGAGGTGACTTCCAGTTCGGCCGGCAAGGTATCGGTGATGGTCGCGTTGATACAGCCCCCGGTGAGGCCCGAACAGCCGATGTTCAGGTCGTAGCTAAGTTGCTCCCCCGGACTGACCGTGGTCACGGAAGCCGCCTTGGTCAGCGACAGGGTGGCGTTGGCGGCGGCCTGCGCGGTGGTGGCGGACAGCAGCGCCGCGAGCAGCGCGACGAAGGCGACGAACGCTGTTGCCGATGCCCGCCTCGCCCGCCTGCCTAGCTGCCGACCTGGGTGTCGTCGCGCTCTCCCGGACATGGCATACCCCTCATCGCTTGCGACCAGCTCGACTTGCGCGCTGCGAGTCGAGCCCCACGATAGGGGGGTCGGTGCACGGCGCAACCGGAATTTTCTTTTACGATATCCACTCGTGCTCGACGTGTTCCAGTCGGGCGCGGTGTCCCACGGGGGCCGGTGCAGCGGGACTGCCGCGTTGTCGCACTGTCGCGGGGACGATGGCTAGTTGAAGTGGAGGAAGTATGACCGGCGGTGGTTCGCGTGGTGCCTATCGTCCGGCGGCCACTGTCGCCGGCACCGTGTGGACAACTCCGACGCTGACCCCGCTAGTCGATCCCCACGATGTCGCGGGGGGTGCGGGGATCGGGTTTGAGAGTTCCACCGGAACCAAGGAGGGACCCACCTCGTAGACGGTCAGCTGGCTGGTTCGGTGCCTGAATGTCCCCGATCGACCGCGCCGTCGCGGCCATACACCTGGTCCGTTCGTGTGCCCCGCGAGCCGGTACCTCGAGGGACAGTCGGCGACCTGCTGGAGGTCGTCGGACACGCCCGGATTGACAATCGCGTCGACCTGGCAGCCGCATTGCCGGCATCGCTTCCCGCATTGGGGCCAGTGGCCGACGACCTGACCCTGGTGGCAGCGCTGTATCGCGCGCGGGGAGTCAGTGGACTCACGGAGTTGGTCGGCGATTTTGCTGTGGTTCTAGTCGACCACCGGGTCGGACGCGCCGTCGCAATCCGGGACCACGTTGGCGTGCAACCGTTGTTCTATGCCGTTGATGCCTCGGGCGGGATCGCCTTCGGCTCCGACATCGGCGGGGTGGCCGAGCGCGCCGGGATCGCTGCTGCCGATCTGAGTGAGCAGTTTCTGGCGCATGCGCTGGTCGGTGACTTCTCGAACCAATTGCTGACCCCCTACCTCGGAGTGGAGCGAATCCCGCCGGGTCATCTATTGAGCTGGCGAATAGCGGACCGACCCGGTGCGCCTCGTCGCTGGTGGTCAGCTCCCGAGACTGACTTGAAACTGGCGGCGACACCGTTCGACCAGTTGACTGAGTCACTCGCCGCGCTTCTCGAGGGCGCCGTCCGCGATCGCTGTGACAGTGGTGCCCGGATCGGTGCGCAGCTGACCGGTGGCCTCGACAGTTCCGCCGTGTGTGCACTTGCCGCTTCCGCTCAACCGGCGCCGGTAGCGCTGCACGGCGGCCTCCGAAGCTACTTTGCCGACCCTTCGGCGGATGGCCGAGAGGCCAAGCTGGAAGCTCCCTATCTCGATGCCGTCGTGCAGCGATACGGGTTGCGACACACGGTGATCACAGAATCCGGTGAGCTCGCGAGCCACGACGGGATCCGTCGGGGGGCAGCCGGCGGACAGCCCGGTGGTTTTCCCCCCTATCCCCACACAATGCCGGCGGCCTGGTGTCGAATGAACGAGGCGATGACCAACGACGGCGTCCAGCTGGCTCTGTCAGGCTGGGGTGGCGATCAGTTGGCGTCATACTCGGGCCGTGGGTACGCGGCCGAACTGTTGGTGCACGGCCGTCTTGTCACGTTCGGTCGGGTTCTGCGGGCGGCCCATGCTGGCGGTCGCGGCTACCGTGGGCTGATTCGTCAGGAAGTCGCGAGCTACCTGCTTGGCGAGACCCGGGATCGACGGGCGGTGCGAGAACTCGCCGCAATCTGCGATCCGGGTTTCGTGGCACGCACCGGATTGCGCGAGATGCGCGGCGGTTTGCGTCGCGGTCCGTCGCCGGAGGTCAATCGGCGCCGCACCCTGGACAGCGGCTACCTTGGCAAGCGGATCGAACTCGATCAGTGGGCAGCGACGGCCCACGGCGTCAGCTACACCTATCCGTTGCTCGATCGCAGGGTGGTCGAATGGTGCCTCCGGGTTCCCACCACGGCTTGGGTTCGAGACGGCCGGGGCCGGGCCCTGTTTCGCGAAGCTGTGCGGCCCCGACTGCCGTCGATCGTCGCCGATCGGACCGGTAAGAATGCCCCCGATCCCGCGTGGGGCGCTGCCGTATTTCAGGATGCCGTCCGGAAACGTGTCGTGTTCGAGGCTGCAGTCCGCGATCCACGGGTGGTGGGGCTGCTGCCAGGGCTGACAGCCGCATCCGCCGGACGATTGGACCTGCTCCGTCGCAACCGACTGGAGGCGGTCTGCCTCTTCATTGCTCAGCATTCCTCGCCCCTACCAGGGCGCGACGGTGGCTCTCGAGGGTAGCCTTGCCGCGTCGTGGTCGAGTGTCGGATGTTGAAGGGGAAGGTCGATGCGGAGTTCACGTTTTGCCCGAGTGGCGGTCGGGGTGGCGCTGCCAGTTGCGGTCCTGATGATGACCTCGGCCTCCTCGGTCGGCGCCCTGCCCACCTTGAAATGCACGGTGAAGGGTACTCCGGGCGATGACAACCTTGAGATCAACGTGCCGGCGGGGCAACTTGTCGTCGTGTGCGCGGGCGGGGGTAACGACACTGTCAACATCAATTCGATCGGAACCGATACGGTCGATACCGGGCTCTACATCGCGTTCGGCAACGGGTCAAAGGTCATCAACTGGAATGTGCCCGGCGACCGCTGGAACCCCTGGGCGATGCAGGCGGTCGTGGTGCGTCCTGTCTCCACACCAGTCGCGGTGAACAACCAGTCCAACGGCAACGGCTGGTTGTTCCGTTGCGGAACGAACGTGCAGTACCAACTCTCCACCGATGGCACTGATTTCTTCCCGAACTGGTTTCGGCCGGTAGTCGGCGGAATGCTGGGTAAC
>JAUPKO010000234.1 GCA_030837395.1 Actinomycetota bacterium
GGAGATGCCTGAGTACATGGGACACGGTTCGGGCGCCTGAGCCTGCCGACGGATTCGTCCGCGCCTGGCGTCTACTGCGGCACCGGAGGGCCTACGCTGAAACGCGTGATTCACGCGCTGCGAAGTATCAAAGTCGGTGCCCGACTGGCGATCGCCTTCGGCATCCTGCTGGTATTCCTGGTCGTCATCATGGCCGCCGGTGCCAACGGCATCCGAACTCTGACCTCCTCACAGGCCGAGGTGATCACCCACACCGACACCCGCCGCGCTGTCAACGAAATGATCTATCAGGCGGCCGACTTCAACACCTGGCAGACGGCCTACGTGCTGGCGGCGACGCAGACGGGCGCCGATCGGCCCAACCCGAGCGAATACCGGGCGTCGTTCGAGAAGGCGAGTTCGGCTTTCGAACAGCACCTCACGGAACTGAGTTCCCGCGCGTTGACGCCAACCCAGGAGGCCGAGTTGGCCAAGGTTCAGACTGCCTATCCGGCCTACGGAGCGATCGATGACGACATCGTCGCAGCGATCAATGCGGGCACCCCGGCGGACAATTCGCGCGCCATCAACCTGACGTTGAAGGACTCCTTCGCCCAGTACAACCAGATGATCGGCGCCGCCCTGGCGCTGACGAACGAGCTGACCGCGGAGAATGCGCAGATCGTCGCCGACGCGGACAGTGCGGCCCGCCGGTCGCTGATCCTGATCATCACCAGCGGCATCGTCGCGGTGCTGGTCTCGCTCGTGCTGATCGTCGTGATCACCCGCTCGATCACCATTCCGTTGCAGGGCACGGTACGGGTGCTGCGCAAGGTATCCATCGGCGATCTGCGCCCGCGCGTGCACAACGCCACCCGTGATGAGGTGGGCCAGATCGGCACCGCCCTGAACGAGACCCTCGACAACATGACGGGGGCCCTGAACTCCATGACCGACGGTTCGGCGACGTTGTCCGCCTCCTCGGAGGAACTCCTCGCTGTCAGCCAGGAGATGGGCGCCACCGCCGAGGAGACCGCCGCCCAGGCAGAGACCGTCTCCGTCGCCGCCGAGCAGGTGTCCCAGAGCCTGCAACTGGTGTCCGCCGGAGCGGAGGAGATGGCCACCAACATCCGCGCAATCGCCGGCAACACCTCCGACGCCGCCGCGATGGGAGCCGAGGCCGCTGACGTGGCTCGCTCGACCAGCACCGCGGTGGCCCAGCTGGGCGCGAGTTCGGCGGAGATCGGCGAGGTCACCAAGGCCATCACGGCGATCGCCCAACAGACCAACCTGCTGGCCCTCAACGCCACAATAGAAGCCGCCCGGGCAGGCGAGGCGGGTAAGGGCTTCGCCGTGGTCGCCAACGAAGTAAAGGACCTCGCCCGGCTGACCGTCCGGTCGAGCCAGGACATCGACCAGCGCCTCAAAGCGATCCAGCACGACGCGACCGAGGCGGTGGCGGCCATCGGCCGCATCACCGCGATTATCGAGCAGCTCAACGAAGTTTCCACGTCGGTCGCCGTCGCGGTCGATCAACAGGCTGCGACCTCCAACGAGGTGGGCCGCAGCGTGGCCGATGCGGCATCCGGATCCACCGACATCGCGCGGAACATCATGGGCGTGGCCGACGCCGCCCAGGGCACCAGCCAGGGCGCGGCCTCAACCCAGCAGGCAGCCGACCAGCTGGCCCGCCTCTCCACCGACCTGCTCCGCACGGTCCAACAGTTCACGCTCTCGGACCGCGACCATGCCTCTGCCGGCCGGATGGCCTCGTCACAGTCGTGAACGTCGACGACGAACTCCTCGAAGCCTTCCTGGAGGAGAGCGACGAGAACCTCAACCAACTCGACCTCGACCTCGTAGCGCTGGAGGCGAGTCCACAGGATCCTGAACTGTTGGCCCGGATCTTCCGTACGATCCACACCGTCAAGGGCACCTGCGGGTTCCTCGGCTTCGGCCGCCTGGAGGGCCTCTCGCACGCGGGCGAGGATCTGCTCGCAAGCCTGCGCTCCGGCGATCTGGTGCTGGACGAGGACATCACCACCTCGCTGCTGAGCCTCGTCGACGAGGTGCGCCTGGTGCTCACCACTGTCGCGGACACCGGCACCGAAGGCGAGGACGATCACGCCGAGGTCATCGCCGACCTGCGCCGACACCTTGAGGTCGGCCGCCGCGACGACCCCGCATCGCAGACCGGATCCATCGCGCCGACGGAACCGACCGCGGCCAGCCCGGCGCCAGCGGCCTTCCGGGAGGAGTCGACCGTCCGCATCGATGTGTCTGTGCTCGATGGCCTGCAGGACCTCGTCGGTGAGTTGACCCTCGCCCGAATGCGACTGGGCGACTTCGTCCCCGAGCACGGCCCCCTGGCACACTCCTATCACCGCCTCACCACCATCACCCGCGACTTGCAGGACACTGTCATGCAGGCTCGCCTGCAACCCATCGCCACCGCGACCGGGCGGCTGCGCCGAATCGTCCGCGACGTGGCCGCCAGCCAGCACAAACAGGTGCGGTTGGTGATCGAGGGCGATGACGTGACGGTCGACAAGGCGATCAACGAAATCCTGCGCGATCCCCTGGTGCACCTGGTGCGCAATGCCGTCGACCACGGCATCGAATCGCCAGTGGAGCGGATCGCGGCGGGCAAACCTGCCGAGGCGACCGTAACCATCCGCGCCTCGTTGATCGGCGGCGGTGTGCACCTGGTCGTGTCCGACGATGGCCGGGGGATCGACGTCCAGCGCCTTATCGAAAGTGCGGTCGCTGCGGGCCGCGTGGCAGCCTCGGACGCCGCCGAACTGACGCCCGATCAGCGCATGGCACTGGTGTTCGCGCCGGGGGTGTCGACGGCTGCGGAGGTGACCACCGTCTCAGGCCGGGGGGTCGGCATGGACGTCGTGCGGTCGAGCTTGCAGCAAGTGGGGGGCAGCATCGAGGTGTGGTCCGAGCCTGGTGCCGGTTCCTCATTCCGAATCGACGTGCCGCTGACGCTGGCTATCCTGCCGGCGCTCATCGTGCACTGCGGGCCGAACAGGTGCACCGTGCCGCAGACCGATGTGCAGGCCGTGGTCCGCGTCACCGCCGAGGAGGTCGCCGGCCGGTTGCACGCCATCGGGTCGGCTCGATTCCTGCGTTATCGCGGTTCGTTGCTGCCGCTGATCGACCTGGCCGAGTACCTCGGGATCGAACCCTCGACCAACCGCGCCGGGCAGTTGGAGATCGTGGTGATCCGCAAATTCGAACGAGCGTACGGCCTCATCGTCGACGAGGTGGGCGACGACTTCGACGCGGTGGTCAAGCCCTTGCCGCGGGCCATCCGGGCGATGGCACAGTACGCCGGGACGACGCTTCTCTCGGACGGGAGCCCGTCGCTGATCCTGGAGACTGCCGCACCTGCCGCCAGCGCGCATCTGGAGACCGGACTTGCGGACCCGGACGCCCGCACGGCAGAGGAGTCACAGAACGCCGGCGACAGTTTGGTGACGCTCCTGGTCGGGGGTGAGCGGTTCGCGATCGCGTTGGGCCGGGTGCGGCGGCTGGAACGGATCGACGCGGCCGCGGTCGAGCACAGCGGTCGACACGAGGTGGTGCAGTACCACGACACGGTGCTGCCGATCTCCGAACTTGGCCAGGTGCTCGGTCGGCGCGGGTCGGCCACGCCGCCGGGTCCTGGGGGGCGACTATCGGTCGTGGTGTGCCGTGGCGATCATCCCGACGTCGGCCTCGTGGTCGATGTGATCGGCGATATCGAGGCCACCCCGCTTGCCGACGTCGAACCGACGGACCTGCCCGGAGTGGTCGGCCAATTCGTGCTCGGCGGCTTCGTCACAGAGCTACTCGATGTGGACTGGGTCGTGGCCCGGGCCCTGCGCCCGACGGAACCGGACTCGGAGCACCGCCATGGCTGACCACGGCCTGCTGGCCACCTTCGCCATCGCCGACATGTGGTGCGCGGTCGACGTCCGCCACGTGCGGGAGGTGCTCCTCGACCAGGAACTCGCTGCCGTGCCGATGGCGCCCACCGGCGTGATCGGACTGTTGAACCTGCGCGGCCAGGTGCTGGCGGCCGTAGACCTGCGCGCGTTGATGGCGTTGCCCCCACGTGCTCCCGGTGAGAGCGCCATTCACTACATCGTCGAACACGGCGACGCGGTGGAGAGCATGGTCGTGGATCGCGCCGGCGCGGTGGTCGACACCGCGGATCTGCAGCGACGCCCAGTACCGGAGACGACGCCGCCTGCGATCGCCTCTATGTTGGAGTGCGCCTACCAAAATGGCGACGAGATCGTGCTCATGGTTAGGCTCGACGAAGTGCACCGGAAGACCGGGAAACAGGTGAGGTAGCCATGCAGGCATTGGTCATAGATGACTCTCGGGCCATGCGGATGGTACTCGCCCGCATGCTCAGCAACCTCGGCTTCGACGTCGACCAGGCCGCCGATGGCCGCCTCGGCCTGGATCACCTCGAGACTGGCGCCACCCCCGACGTGATCATGGTCGACTGGCACATGCCGGAGATGGAGGGCATCGAGTTCGTCGCGATGGCGCGCAGCTCGGAGTACGCCTACCCCGGGCGGATCATCATGGTCACCACCGAGACCGAATCCGCCCAGGTCGCACGAGCGCTGGAGTTGGGTGCGGACGAATACCTGATGAAGCCGTTCACCGAGGACGCCATCGCCGACAAGCTCGCCCTCCTCGGCCTGGACCCCTGACATGGCCGGGTCCGGCGAGCAGGCACCCATCAAGGTGCTCGTCGTTGATGACTCCGCTGTTGCCCGCCAGATGATCTCCCGGGCGGTTCGCGCCGCCGGCGATATGGAAGTGACCGGGGCGGCCAGCAACGGTCGGATCGCGCTGGAACACATCGCGCTGGCGGAACCGGATGTGGTGGTGCTCGATCTGGAGATGCCCGAACTCGACGGCCTGGGCTTCCTGCGGGCGGTCCGCCTGACGCACCCGCACCTACCGGTGATCGTGTTCAGTGCCTTGACGGCGACCGGCGCGGCCGCCACCTTGGCAGCGATTGCGGCCGGCGCCTCGGCCTTCGCCCTCAAACCAAGTGCGCTGCGAGGCTCGTCCGACGGCACCGTCGACACCGAACTGATCCCGCAGATCCGGGCCCTGGCGGGGCGGCGGGCCACCCCCCCGCCGGCGACCCCGCGGGTCCACAAGGGCCTCGGTCGGCGGGCGGTGGTGGTGAACGCCGTCGTGATCGCCGTGTCGACCGGCGGCCCCAATGCGCTGGACACTTTGTTGGGCGCTCTACCTTCGAGCCTGCCGGTGCCCATCCTGATTGTCCAACACATGCCGGCCACCTTCACCCGACTGTTGGCCCAGCGCCTCGCGGCCAACTGTTCGCTGGCCGTGGTCGAGGCCCAACAGGGGCAACTCGTGCGCGCCGGGGTGGCCTACATCGCACCCGGGGGCACTCACATGGCGGTCGCCCGCGGCACTTTGGACACCCACGTCGTGCTCTCGGACGACCCACCGGAGAATTCCTGCCGGCCCGCCGCCGATGTGTTGTTCCGCAGCGCTGCGGCAGTCTTCGGCAGCGGCGTGTTGGGGGTGGTGATGACCGGAATGGGCAGGGACGGTCTGGCCGGATCGCGCGCGGTGGTGGCCGCGGGCGGCTCCGTGGTGGTGCAGGAGCCCGCGTCGGCGGTGGTGCCCAGCATGCCCGAGGCAGTCGTGCACGAGGGCCTGGCCGACGCGGCCCTCACCCTGCTGGAGTTGGCGGCCGAGATCACTCGCCGGTGCGGGGTGCGCGCCCTGTGACGGACATATCGAACTCCGACATGGAGTATCTGCGCATCCTGCTGCGCCGCCAGAGCGCCAACCGCCTCGAAGACGGAAAGGAGTACCTGGTGCTCGCGCGATTGGGCCCGGTGGCCACCCGGGCCAACCTGGCCTCGGTGTCCGACCTCTTGGCCGCAGTGCGGGCTGGCAATCAGTTGCTGCGCAGCGAGGTCGTCGAAGCGATGACCATCAACGAGACGTCCTTCTTCCGCGACACCCACCCCTTCACCGCCCTGCGGGACGGGATCATCCCGGACCTGCTCGCCGCCAGACCACGTTCGCTGAACATCTGGTGCGCGGCGGCCTCCACGGGCCAGGAACCCTACTCCCTGGCCATGTTGATGTACGACGACTTCCCTCAGGCACCACCGCCGAGGATCCTCGCGACCGACCTCAACCGCACGGTGCTGGCCAAGGCGCAGGACGGCGATTACACGCAACTCGAGGTCAACCGCGGGCTGCCTGCCAAGGCACTGGTAGCTCACTTCACCCAACATGGCCGAGCCTGGCGGATCGATGGCCGATTCCGTCGGATGGTCACGTTCCGAGCGTTGAATCTGGCCGATCCCTGGCCTGCCATGCCTCCGTTCGACTTGATTCTGCTGCGAAATGTGCTGATCTACTTCGACGAGGCGACGCGGGCGGACGTCACCGCCCGGGCTTTGCGCGCGTTGCGACCAGGCGGCTACCTGATGCTTGGCAGCGCGGAGACCAGCCTAGCCACCTCCGGGCTCGCCGAACGGGTGGTCATCGGGCGTACGCTGTGCTTCCGCGCACCGGTAGAGGGAGCGAGAAGCGATGCCAGAGCTCGATGACGAATTGGACCAGACCGTCCAGATCATCTGGTCGACGATGTTTGACCTTCCCATCACGCGGCTGGATCCCGCCGAAACCGGCCTCCAGCCCCCGCTGGTCACCGGCTTCGTGATCTTGGAGGGCGAATTCGACGGCGCCGTCATGCTGCGCTGCCCGCAACAGTTGGCGGCCCTGCTGACCGCAGCCATGTTCGGGGGCGACGGGGAGCCCGGCCAACCCGACATCCGCGATGCCATCGGCGAACTCGCCAACATGGTGGCCGGCAACATCAAATCGGTGCTGCCGCACCCGAGCCGCATCGTCCTGCC
>JAUPKO010000235.1 GCA_030837395.1 Actinomycetota bacterium
GGAGCACGTCATGGGCCTCGCCAAGCTGGACCTGGTCCCCCCGGCCTCTCTGGAGCAGGCACGCCAACTGACCCAGCTGAAACTGGAGCTCCTGTCCACCCCCGCGTTCTCGTACGACTCGTTGGCGGAAGTCAGGTCGGACAGAAGGGTCGCCACGACTCGCACGTGGGTGTCCCGCCAGCGGAAGAAGCAGGCGATTGTTGTGGTCGCCGTTGACGGGAAGGTGGTGATTCCGGCCTTCCAGTTCACCGCAGCGGGAGACCTCCGCCCGGAGTTGGAGCCGATCCTTCGCACCTTGCTGACGGCCGGGGTGGACTCCTGGGACCTGTGGGTCTGGCTGACGCGCTCGACGCCCCTGCTCTCGGGCGGCGTTCCGCACGAACTGGCGCGTGATCAGGGTGCAAGGGTGCTGCGGGCGGCTCAGCGGTTCGCAGCGCGGCGGTGACGGTGCCCGCGGACGCGGGCGCGCCGGTGACAGTGCCCGCAGGCACGAGCGCGGACGACTGCCCGGCTCCGCGATGGTGCCCGGTGGGGAGTTCGGCGTGGGTTCCGGAAGCGCGCACTGTGAGGCTGTCCGCCGACGCCCCATTCTGGCGCTGCTACGACGGGACCTGGGGGTACGACGAGTTCAACCCGGGGTACGGGGACACCCGATTCGCACCGTTGGCTGACGACAGCGGGCATCCCCTGCCAACGATCTACGCCGCAGGCACGCGCGAAGCTGCGCTGCTGGAAGTCGTGTTTCACGACGTCCATCAGGACGCGGAACGCCTGGTGTACGAGGGCGATTTGCGCAAGCTGCTTCTGTGTCAAGTCCTTCTCCCGACGCCGCCCGTCGTGGTCGACCTCCGGGATGACGCGCTCGAACTGCTCGGGTTGCACCGCGGGCAGCTGGTTTCCGGTCCCGCGGAGCACTATCCGTGTACACGTCGGATCGCCCGCCAACTCCACCGCCAGCATCCCAACGCCGAAGGGCTGGTCTGGCACTCACGGCAAGCAGAACTGGGAGGTCACGGCCACGTTGAGACGCTGGTCCTGTTCGGCGATAGGTATGGAGTCGAGCGAGGTTCGTGGTCGCGCATCGGCTCAGGCAGCGAAGCATTGATGGTCGGGGCGGGCCGGCTGCTGATCGACGAGATCGCCACACGACTCGGGGCCATCGTCATCCCGGCATGAGCCAGGACGGCTGGACCGGCCGGAAACAGCCCTTGACGGCCGGAACCGCGACCAAAGTGCGACCCGCTCGCTCCCCCCGGATCGGCAGGACTTACGGGATGTCCGGGGCCTCCGACCCTTGCTGAACGTCCGGCACCTCAAGCACGTCCGGCACATTCGGCTCGACCAGCAAACGCCACCCGCACGTCGCGCACCCCTTCAACTCCTGATCGTCGCCAGGCCCCGGCAAACAGCAGCCACCCAGCGCAACCTCGCCCCGTTCGGCCAGCTCGAACAACTCGGGGCCTGGGTCTCCCCACACCACCGGCACGAGGCGTCCGCGGCAGTTCCGGCACTTCCGAATTCGGGTACTCGAAATCATCGGGTCTACCGGACGCCAGGGCTGCCAAGGGACACGTACCGTCCCGGCCAGGTATTCCTCCGGTGGGGTGCTCGAGGACAGATGCTCGACGCGTCCGCCGCCAGCACGACGCACGACAGCACTCGAATGCCCCACCCCGTTTCCGCGAGACCTCACCAACCCAGGCGGAAGCCCCTGCCGCGACCAGAACACCACAACACGGTCGTCCGCCGCCCACACTTGGTCGACGACCACGCCATCGGGCTCATGCTGTCGCACCTCGCGCACGATCCGCGCCACCGCCTCATCAATTGTCAGCACCGCGTCCACCTCCGCGACGAACGTACGCCAACCACCCGACGCAACGGCTTGGGTTGGCGCAGCCAAACGTCGCCGCCGCTTCCCCCTCGCGCCGGCGCATGATTGCGCAGGGTGAACTCAGCTGGCCCGCGTAGGCCTCTCGGTCGGGGTTGTCCCTTGTGACGCCACGAGTCCAGCCAGACGGGGAAACACGCGCTCGTCCCTGGCGGCAGGGCACTCGTTCAGCAACCGAGTGAGCAGTCTTGTGAATGCCTGCGGGTCCGAGACCTTGTCAGCGTCTTCGAGCAGTTCGTCAATGTCGATCACACTGTAGGCGGAAAGCTGATCGTCAATGCTGCCCCGACCATCCCGCCATTCGGCTGCCAGCTCCTCCAACGCCACCTCTACGTCAGCCATCGTTGCGAATTGCCGGCCTGATCGCACATAGTCGTGCAGGGCCACAGCACGATCCAAAGCATCGCCTTCCACACGACGCGTACGACTGCCGACGATCAGCCAGAGTTGCCCATCAGCTTCGCGCACGATCGCAGCATCGCCCGCGGCCGAGTGCGCCTCGAGCGTCAATTCATGGGCGTTCACGTTCATACCGGCACGATACGCAGGTCGAATTCCCGCCGCCAGTGTCAGAGCGTCAAGTAGGCATCCAGGTCGCTTCTTTCCCGTGCACACAAGCGCCCCTCCCGACGTTGGTGCAGGCGGCGAAGGTGTCGGTAGTGGCCACGCGGAATCCGCACCTCCGAAAGCGCAGTCAGTGCGAGTTCGCCAGCCCGAACGACTTCGGCAAACACGTCGCCGCCAGGCTCGGGATGACAGATCAGCCAGCCCCATCGATCAGGCTCAATGCCTGGAATGTCCGCTTGGTGCTTCACTGTGAGGAGGTCAGCGCGGTCCTGCCAGCCGGTGGCTTCCTTATCGCAGAGGCTCTCGTCGAGCGGCCCGCCGCGACCTGGAGGGGCATACCGCTCAACCGAGTTCCCTGGAAAGACGCCGACTGCCTCTGGTTTCTCCAACGTGGGGTCGTGGACCACGAGGCAGTAGTTGCCGAATCGATCATCTACTGTGGTTGCCAGCCCGGGACCATCCAGCAAAACGACCGCGTAGATGAATTCCCTTCCATGGCACCAGTGGCTCTCGAATGCCTCGCCAGAAGCGAGGTACCGACCTTGAGCGCTGACGTAGGCCGACTCCCTGGAGGGCGTCACCGCCGGCCATGTAGACGTAGAAGGCGCGAGTGTGCAGAACGAGCCCCGCGTCGTTGAAGATCGCGATCTTGTCTGCTGTGACCGTGATACCCACCGATGTCGCGCGCATGGCGGATCGGAACGACGATGTCGCCCCAAAGGTATTCCCCATGGCATACCCCTGCGGCATACTCGAGGCATGTCTTCATCCGACGTCACCACGATCAAGGTGACCAAGGGCCTACGTGATCGGCTCGCCCGTGCTGCCCGTTCGCAGGACCTCACAGCAAATGAGATGGTCGACCTCTTGCTCTCCAGATGGGAACGGCACATGCGGATGGCCGCAGTCGCCGAAGCGATGCGCACCACCCCGTCGTCCGAGATCGATTCCTACCGTGCCGAAACGCTCGAGTGGGAGCAGGCGGAGGGACCCGCC
>JAUPKO010000236.1 GCA_030837395.1 Actinomycetota bacterium
CCAGGCTGTAGGTCTTGCCGGTGGTGAGGCTGGCCAAGTCGATCGTCGTGGCCGCCGAGGCCGGACTGCGGGTGACCCACGTCTTGCCCGCATCGAACGAGTACATGTAGTTGGTGATGGGCGGATTCCCGGCGGGAACACTGGGGGCGGTGAAGGTGACCTTGGCCGTCGTCTTACCCACAGTCGCCTTCGCCGCGGTCGGCTGACCGGGCAGGTCCAGTCGCGTGACCGAGTCCGAACCGTAGTTGGGAACGAGCGCGAAGGCGCCCGTTGGTCCGAACGCGACCGCTTCCGGCCACTTGCCCACCGTCACAGTGCCCAGGACCTTGCGGTCGGACATGCGCACCACCTGCACGAGGTTCGTGTCCTTCTGCGCCAAGTAGCCGAAGGTGCCGTCCGGGGAGATCGCCAGGGGTGACCCCTGCCAGCCGGCGATGGGCGCCGATACGGTGTTCGTCGCCAGGTCAATGTCGCGCACCTCCGCCGAAATGTGGTCTGGGTATGCCGTCATGAAGGCCCGTGTGCCGTTCGGTGCGAACGTGAGACGTGCGGCGGGGTTGGCGAGAGGCACCACTGCCTGGATCGAGTTGTCCGACGTCCTCACCCGAATCAACTCGCCGTCGACGGGAGCGGAGTCACCCGAAAGTCCCACGTAGGCGAAAGAGCCACTGGGAGCGAAGGCGATGGAGACTGGATAGTGGTGTGGGCTCGAGAAGCCGGGTAAGACAGCATTGTCTGCCAACCTGATCGGGACCACCTTGTAGCCGTATGCGACATACGCAACGCTTCCGGTCGGCGAGATGGCCAAGGCCTTGGGCGCACTCGAGAAGCTCCAATCTCCGAGGTCCCCGAGCGCGATAGTCGCGACGACTTTGTTGTCGGAGGTGCGAATCCTGCTGACGGTGCCACTGCCCGCATTGGCGACCAGCGCGAAGGATCCATCGGGGGCGATTGCGACGGCGGCCGGCCACTCACCCACCGGGATTCTGGCCGTCACGGAGTTGTTGAGCAGGGCGATCCGACTGACCGTGTCGCTCCCGCGGTTGGCAACGTAGGCGAACAGCCCGTCCGGAGACACCGCGACATCGAACGGGCCGTCACCGGGGTCCGCCGCAGCCGCACCGGCCAATCCCAGTACGCCGGCAACCCCGAGCAGCACGGCCCAGACGAAGCGCACCACGGCGGATCGGAGAGTCGCAGGCGACGCCTCTCGGCGAACAGTGAGAGTGCGAGATCCGGTCATGACCATCACCTCCACGCGGGCCCACGCGCGGAGGTGAAACCCGGCACTCTCATCATGCCCCGGCCAACCCGAGAAAGGCGATCGAGCCCCGGCATCTCACCTGCCCGATTCCGCTGCCTGAATCGCCGCGTCGTCCTCCTCGATGCGGGTCGATAGGCGCTGGGCCAGCCATAAGCAGCGCGCCAACCACGACGCCGCGAACACCAGCACCAGCGCGGCTGACCCGCGGTCGGACGTCGGCGTCGACTCACGCCAGAGGCGCTGCAAATCGGCGTCGACCAGTCGCCACAACCGGGCCATGTCAGCCTCGGGGTCGAAGCCGCCGGCCGGCGCCGCACCCGAGGGTTCCGCGAGTTGCCTGGTGGACCTGGCAATGTCGGCCTGCACATGGTGGGCGAGTGCCAGCATGGCGTCACCGGAACTCGGGGGCACCGGCAGCGGGTCGATCTTCTCCAGCACGGCCACCACCCCGGCGACGAAGTTGATCTGCGTCGTGCAGTTCAGCGTCGTCGTCCACACCGGCACCCGGTGGGCCTGCGTCGGGTCGACCTGGGCCAGCGCAAGGTCGAAGGTCTCGCCAGCCACTGCCAACTCGCCCGCGGCCCTTTCCTTGGCCACTGCGAGGGTGTCCTCCATCACCGGCTCCGCCACCAGCCGGGCGAAGGCTGCCACCAGGAGGTCGCCGACCGCCACGGCCTGCCGGTGCAATGCTCGGTTGACCATCGGCAGGATCCCCCGCGGCCAGATCAATAGGCTCACGACCAGGCTCACGGCCAAGCCCATCGCCACATCGACGAGCCGGATCACGCCGGTTTCCAGACTCGGCGATTCGATGGCGAACAGCAGCAGGATGAACACCGTGAACGAGGCTTGGCCGACAGCCAGTGAGATGGCACCCGGGGTGTAGGCAGCCAGGAAGGACGCCAGCGGCAACAGCGCCCAGAAGACGCCGGTGTGCAGGTCGACGGTGAACACCAACGCCGACGCGACGATGAACCCGACCACCGTGCCGAGGAACACACTACCCGCGGTCGAGCGGGTGCCGGAGGCATCGATCTTGAGCGCGACGAGGGCCCCGAGCGACACCCAGAAGCCGTATTCGGCGCGAGTCACCTCCACCACGAGCACCGTCAGCGTGAGCGCCGCGGCGGTGCGCAGGGCCGTGCGCAGCCACGGCGAATCCCACCGCCACTGCGCCGTCAGCAGCGCCCGCGCAGGCGTCACCTGCGAGGGGTCGATCAC
>JAUPKO010000237.1 GCA_030837395.1 Actinomycetota bacterium
CAGGTGGCCGATGTCATTGCGCCCGAGGACTTCGGCGCCGCCGCGGGTGGCGATCTCCAGGGCCTCGCGGGCCGTCATCCACTCGGCCGCCCGCAGCGGATCCGAGGTGGACAGCACCGTTTGCGGACCTTCCGGCGGCAACAGCCCCATCCGCAACCTCGCCAGCAGCATGGCCTGGCGCACTTCGCCCAGCATGTGGTTGCAGTCGTTGCTGGCCGAGCCGTCGACACCGATTCCCACCTTCACACCGGCATCGCGATACTTCTTCACCGGGGCGATCCCCGACGCCAGGCGCATATTCGACGACGGGCAGTGCGCGACGCCGGTCCCGGTGGCGGCGAACTGCGCGATCTCAACGTCGTTGACGTGGATCCCGTGGCCGTACCAGACATCGTCGCCGAGCCAGTCGACGGACTCCATGAACGCCACCGGCCGCAACTTGTGGGTCTCCAGCGTGAACCGTTCCTCGTCGAACGTCTCGCACAGGTGGGTGTGCAGACCCACCCCGGTGTGGGCGCGGGCGATCTGCGCCGACTCGCGCAGCAGTTCAGCACTCACGGAGAACGGTGAGCATGGGCCGAGCGAGACGTTGAGCATCGACCCCCGAGAGGGGTCGTGATACTGGTTGATGACCCGCTCGGAGTCCGACAGGATGAAGGCCTCGTCCTCCACGCAACTGTCCGGCGGCAGGCCGCCGCGGGACATCGACCCGCGGCAGGCGACGAACCGTGACTCCATCTCAGCGGCGACGGACGAGCGCGCCTCCAACACATCATCCAGGGCACGTCAACCAGTGGACCGATACGACCGCTCATTAGGCTTTCGGCCATGGCGTCCGACCTACCCGTGCACCACATCACCTTGTCCGTGACTGACATGGCGCGCAGCGCGCGGTGGTACTGCGACGTCCTGCACGGCGTGGTCATCGCCGAGCGTGCTGGGGCGACCTTCCGGCGGACCCTGGTGAGGCTACCGAGCGGACTGATCATCGGGCTGACCGAGCACGCCGATACCCCAGCGTCCGACCGATTCGATCCTCGTCGTGTTGGTATGGATCACCTCTCGCTGGCCGTCGCAACCGCTGCGGACGTCGTCACCTGGCGAGACGACCTCAAGGCCCGCGACATCCCGCACGACCCCCTCGTGCAAGCCCCCTCCGGCACTCTGGTGGTCTGCTACGACCCCGACGGCATTGCGGTCGAGGTGTATGCCCCGGCACCTTGACCGTCTCCTCCACCGGGCCGCCGACTCTGGCCGCACCGCGCTACCGATCTCGGTACTTCATCGCCATCGTCGGCTTGTAGATCTCCTTCGTGCGTTTGCGGTCGAATTCGCGCTGGGCGTGCACGTCCGAGCGTCGCTCGGCCCCGGCGATCTCGGCCGTCAGCCGCAGCCACTGTTCCAGCCGAATCGGCGCCAGGACTCCGTCCGCCACCGCCGCCTGAACGGCGCACTGAGGTTCGCTGGTGTGCGTGCAATCGCGGAATCTGCAATCGGCCGAGAGTTCCAGGATGTCCGCGAACTGCTCGTCGGACAGGGCGAGGCCGCTCGGAAGTCCGACGGCGCGAATCCCTGGGGTGTCGATCAACCAACCGCCCTCGGGCAGTTCGAAGAGGTGCCGATCCGTCGTCGTGTGCCGGCCCTTGCGATCGCCGGACCGCACCGCTGCGACCTGTGACGCATCGTGACCCACCAGGGCGTTGGTTAGGGTGGACTTGCCCGAACCCGACTCCCCCAGCACAACGGCTGATTGACCCACCAGTCGAGTTCGCAGCGCATCGACGCCCGTATCTGCGGCCACGGACAACACCAGCACCTCGATGCCCGGATTCGCCGTCAGCACCTGAGACTGCACCCCAGAGGTGTCCGCCACCACGTCGGCTTTGGTCAGCACCACGACCGGCGTTGCCCCGCAATCCCAGGCCAACGCTGCCGCGCGCTGTACCCGGCCGGCTTTGACCGGCCGATCCAGGCCACAGACGATCGCCACCACGTCAACGTTGGCGGCCAGGATTTGTTCGCCACCACCGGGATCTGCGCGGCGCAGCACATTGCGTCGGGGCCACACCGCAGCCACCCGGTCGCCCTCGGTCGACACCATCACAAGGTCGCCCACTATCGGCCGAGGCGACACGGACCTGGGCACTGGCAGGTTGCCGTCGCGGCCCACGACCGACACGCTGCCCGCCGCAGTGGACGTCACCAGCACAGCGTGGTCCGCCGAATCGGGGGCCGAATCGCACGCACCCGTGCCCGATGCGTCGACCTCCGCTCGTGCCGAACCCGCCCGCGTGCTCACCCTGACACAGTACGCCGATGCGGCCCGAGCAATCGCGGCCGAATCTCGGTGCCAGGAAGATCGTTTCGCGCCCGGCTCATTGGGCGCCCGATCCCAGCCCGCGCACGTGTCCCCCTGATCCACGGCTGCGGATCAGGGGGACGCTGGGTGCAGGCGCCTGGGCGCATCGCCGCATCACCAGGTGATGGACGGCCACGCCTGGGTGGTGACTCGGTACTCTGCCGGGTCGTCGTAGAGGTAGTCACCCTTGTAGGTGGTGACCCACTGCGACACCTTGCCGCCCAGTGCGGACGGCGGCACCGGGAACCCGGTGCGCACCTCGACGTCCGTGTCGAACGGCGCCGTTCGCACCTTGTGAATCGACACGTGTTGGTACTGCGAGTCCAGACCCAGCGCATGCGCACCGCCGAACACATCCATCAGGTCGGTCACACTCTGGTCGACTGGGACCAGCGCCGTCAGGCTCATGCCTACCGGGTCATCCGGGTCGGAGATGCTCGCGCTCCAATCGACGACCTTGGTCGCCACCAGCTTGGCGATCGTCGTGCTGTCCGGCGTCGCCGCAGTGCTGATCCGGGTCAGCGCATCGCTGTAGCCGCTGGGCTTGCCAGCGTCGTCGATGATGATGCGGGTGTTTTCGAGCTCCGCTCCCAGGCTGCGCTGCACGTGGTCCGCCACCTGCTGCCCCATCGAGCCCAACAGGGCACCATTTGAGAAGTCCCCCTCGAGCATCACCGTCGCATTGACCACCACCGGAATCGGCACCGGCTTCTTGTCGTTGGCCGCCGCCATGAGGGCATCGGCAGTCAGCGGATCGACGTTGAACCAGGCGTCACCTTCGCGGTCCGGAATTCCCACGGTGTCACCGGCATCGACGCCGGAGGCGATTTCGCGCGGGGAGTCGTTCACCAGGCTCACGCGGGTGCTGCCAGGCTGCCCCAGCACGGTCTCCACGCGGACGGTCAGCATCACCGGCTCATCGCCATCCCACTCGCCGGTTTCCGCCACCACCGTCAGGTGGTCCGAGGCCAGAAGGCCGGGCTTGGAATTGCTCGGTGCGCTCGTGGTGTCGGTGGCCAGGGCAGTTCCGGACGTGTGTGCGGGCG
>JAUPKO010000238.1 GCA_030837395.1 Actinomycetota bacterium
CCTGCCGCCACGGCCGCGCGCGCGGAACGGCGCAGGTTGGCGTCATCGAAGTTGGCCAGGCGGTTCGCGGTGGCGCGAACCTCCCGGCGCATGCGCCGCTCTTCCCACTCCAGCAGGGACTGGTGGGCGCCGAGCCGGGTCAGCATCGCTGAAATCGTGTCGCCGTCACGGATCACCACGCGGTCGATGCCGCGCACCTCGCGGGATTTGGCCGACATACCCATACGCCGGGCAGCGCCGACCAACGCCAAGGCGGCCTCGGAGCCGGGGCAGGTGATCTCCAGGCTGCCCGAGCGGCCCGGTTCGGTGAGTGACCCATGGGCTAGGAACGCGCCGCGCCACACAGCTTCGGCATCACACCCACCACCGCCCACGACACTGGCCGGCAGGCCCCGAACCGGCCGGCCGGCACCGTCCACCAGACCCGTCTGGCGTGCCAGTTGGGCTCCCCCGGCAATCACTCTGACCACGTACCGCGAGCTCTTGCGAAGGCCCGCCGGTTGGATCACCGTGACTTCGCTTTCATGCCCGTAGATGTCCTTGAGGGTGGCGCGCAGCCGCCTGGCCGCGGCACCGGTGTCGAACTCCGCCTCGACGATTATTTGCCCGCCCACCAGGTGCAGTGCCCCGCCGTACCGGAGCATCGCGACGGCCTCGGCCTTGCGACAGCAGACCTTCGTCACCTCGACCCGGCTCATCTCGTCCTTGACAGCCCCAGTCATCGCCATGCGCTGATCCTGCCACGCTCCATGAGCGTGCCAAAGGCCGCGGCCAGCAGATCGGGGCTGTGCGCTGCCGAGGGCAGGGTCTCAGAGACCGCGGGTGCGGCCAGCCGCTCGTAGTGCACCTCGGCCCCGACGACGGCGGCGGCCGCGTCGAGGGCGGCGTGGTCGGCCACCGATCGCGGATCGGCGAGCACGATCTCGAGCCGCACCTCCGGGTAACGCTCCCGCAGTACCTCCAGGTGCGTATGCGGCCGATAGCCGGCGGTTTCGGCGGTGCTGGACTCCAGGTTCAGCACCAGGATCCGGCTGGCCGCCGTCGCGGCCAAGGCCGCCCGCAGACCGGAGATCTCGAAGTGGGGCAACACGCTGGTGAACCACGACCCTGGCCCCAACACGACGTGGTCGGCCTCGGCGATGGCGTCCTCGGCCTCCGGACAGGCGCGGGCATCCTCCGGCACGAGTTGGATGTCGACCACGGTGCCGCCGCACCTGGCCACGTTGGCCTGCCCACGCACGCGGCTGATGCCGTCCGCGTCGGCCAGCCCCACGACGTCGGCGAACAACTCCATGGGTTCCTGCGCCGAAGGCAGCACCCGGCCGCGCGACTCCACCAGCGCGCTGATGAAATCCAGCCCCGCCACGATGTCGCCGGTCTCCTCCCAGAGCGCCGAGATCAGCAGGTTGCCCACGGCATGACCGCCGAGCGGCCCGTCACCGGCGAATCTGTGTTGCAGCACCCTGCTCCACGATCGGCCCACCGGGTCGTCCCCGCAGAGCGCGGCCAGGGCCATCCGCAGGTCCCCTGGCGGCGGAATCGCGAACTCCTCGCGCAGCCGCCCGCTGCTGCCGCCGTCGTCTGCCACCCCCACCACCGCGGTGACGTTGTCGGTCAGCCGACGCAGGGCCGACAGACTCGCCGAGAGTCCGTGACCACCGCCCACCGCCACCACTTTGGGCCCGTGTCCGAACGGCCCGAAGTGGCCGGCCGCCTGCCTCGACGTCGGCACGTCAGTCCACGCGATCGGGCAGGTCGCGATGCATCACGAGGGTCTCGACGCCCTTCTTGACCAGCCGAGCTGCGAGATTCTCGGCCATCGCGACACTGCGGTGCCGGCCTCCGGTGCAGCCCACCGCCACCGTCACATAGCGCTTGCCCTCGCGCAGGTAGCCGTCGGCCACGACGTCGATGAGTTTGGAGTATTGGTCGAGGAACGCGCGGGCCTCGGGGTGCTCGAAGACGTAGTCCGCCACCGCGGCATCGAGGCCGGTCATCTCACGCAATTCGGGGATCCAGTGCGGATTGGGCAGGAACCGCACGTCCGCCACGAGGTCGGCATCCACCGGCAGTCCGTTCTTGAAACCGAACGACAGCACAGTGGCCCGCAGCCGGGCATCGAGGTCGCCTTCGAACGCGGCATCGATCCGGCGCCGTAGATCGTGCACATTCAGGGTGCTCGTATCAATCACCAGGTCCGCCTTGGCGCGCAGGTCCGCCAGCACTTCTCGCTCGCGGGCGATCCCGTCCAGCAGTCGACCCTTGCCTTGCAGCGGGTGGGGCCGCCGATTGGACTCGAACCGATGCACGAGCACCTCATCACCGGCCTGCAGGAAGAGGACCCGCACATTGTTGTTGTGCGCGCGCAACCCGGCGACCGCCACCGGCAAATCGTCGAAGAACAACCCCGACCTCACGTCGAGCACCACTGCCAGGCGGCGCAACTGGTGACGCTGCGCGATCAACGCCACCGCTTCGTCGAGCAACGGCGGTGGCAGGTTGTCGATGACGAACCAGCCCTGATCCTCCAGCGCGCGGGCAGCGGTGGACCGGCCAGCCCCGGACATCCCGGTGACGAGGAGCAACTCCAACTGGTCCGGCTCAACCTCCGGTTCGGCTTGGGTCGTCATGACGCCACATTACGGATCGGAGGGGAGAATCTCACCCGTTGTCATGTTGACAGCGGGTGTCTGTTTGTCGGCGGCGAGGGCGGCCACCACCACCGCAGCGGTCGCCGGTCCCACGCCCGGCACCGAGGCTACGTCCTCCACGCTCGCGAGGCGCAGTTGACGAAGCGAGCCGAAGTGCTTGAGCAGGGCCTTTCGACGGGTCTGGCCCACGCCGGGAACGTCGTCGAGCGCACTCGTCGTCATGCGTTTGGTGCGCTTGTTGCGATGCCCCGCGATGGCGAACCGGTGGGCCTCGTCACGGGCTCGTTGCAGCAGATAGAGCCCTTGGCTCTGGCGGTCCATGATCACCGGGTCCTCCTCGTCCGGCAGCCAAACCTCTTCCAGCCGCTTGGCCAGGCCGCACACGGCGACGTCGTCGATGCCAAGATCGTCCAAGGCCCGTTTGGCGGCCCGCACCTGCGGGGCGCCACCGTCGACCACCAACAGTCCCGGCGGGTAGGCGAACGAGGACGGGCTCGCGCCTTCAGCCGCCGCGTCGAGTTGGCCCTGGGTGCCCTCGTGCTTCTCTTGCAGGTAGCGCCGGAATCGACGGCTGACCACCTCCGCCACCGCCGCGGTGTCGTCGGCGGCGTCGCGGATGTTGAACCTGCGGTAGTCGGCCTTGCGCGGCAGCCCGTCCTCGAACACCACGAGCGAGGCGACCACATCGGTGCCCTGCAGGTTGGAGATGTCGATGCATTCGATACGCAGCGGCGCCTCGGCCAGGTCCAAGGCTTGCTGCAGGTCGGTCAGGGCCTGACCACGGGTGGTGAGGTCACCGGCGCGGCGACTCTTGTGCAATGCAAGCGACTGTTCGGCATTGCTGGTGAGTTCGGTCATCAACTGCCGCTTGTCGCCGCGTTTGGGCACCCGCAGGTCGACATTGGAGCCACGGCGCTGAGCCAGCCAGGCGCGCACCTGCCGAAGGTCGTCGGGGGCCTGCGAAACCAGCACCTCCCGCGGCACCGGCTCGCCCTCGGCTCCGCCGTAGAACTGGCCGAGCAGCGCCGTTATCAGCGCGGGTACGTCCCGGTCGTCCACTCGCTCGACGACGAATCCGCGCTGTCCGCGGATCCGACCGTCGCGCACATGAAACACCTGCACGGCAGCTTCCAACTCGTCAGCCACGAGGGCGAACATGTCGGCGTCGGTGCCATCGCCGAACACCACCGCGTTGCGCTCGAGCACCCGGTTCAACGCCCCGAGGTCGTCGCGCAACCGAGCCGCGCGCTCGTAATCCTGGGCCGCGGCCGCTGCCTTCATATCGGCGGTCAGTGAGGCGATCACCGGTTGTGTGCGCCCCTCCATGAAGGCGACGAAACCGGCGACGATCTGCGCATATTCCTCAGCGTCGACCCGGCCCACACAGGGGGCGCTGCAGCGATCGATATAGCCGAGCAGGCACGGTCGACCCACCTGTTCGGCACGGCGGAACACCCCGTTGCTGCAGGTTCGGATTCCGAACACCCGCAGCAGCAGATCGACGGTCTCGCGGATCGCCCACGCGTGCGCGTAAGGGCCGAAGTAGCGGGTGCCCTTGCGTTTGTCGCCACGCATCACCACGGCCCGCGGATACTCCTCGGCCAGGGTGACCGCCAGATACGGATACGACTTGTCGTCGCGGTACCGCACATTGAACCGGGGGTCGTACTCCTTGATCCAGGCGTACTCCAGCTGCAGCGCCTCGACCTCCGTGCCCACCGTGACCCAGTCCACGGAAGCGGCCGTCGTGACCATCGCCTGGGTGCGCTGATGCAGCGAGGTGAGGTCGGCGAAGTACGAGTTGAGTCGGCTGCGCAGGCTCTTCGCCTTGCCGACGTAGATCACACGATGGTCGCGGTCGCGGAACCGATAGACGCCAGGCGCATCTGGGATCGCCCCCGGTTCCGGCCGGTAACCGCGCGGGTCTGCCATCACTGCGCCCTGCACTCCGCGGCGGTCAGGAGAGTTCCAGGGCGCCGCCGGTCACGGTCACCGTGGCCGGAGCCAGGCCCTTAGTCGCGGGGCCCTTCTCAACCGCTCCGGTCTCGGCATCGAACTCACTGCCGTGGCACGGACAGATCACCTTGCCGGCGGCAACCTCGTTGCACAGGCAGCCCTGGTGCGGGCAGACCGCACTGTGTGCGACGAATTCGTCGGCCGTGGGCTGCGCCACCACGTAGGCGGTGTCGCCCACCGGAATGATGGCCGCGCCCCCCACCGGCACCTGGCTGCTGCTGCCACCGGGTTGCGGAGTACCGCCCGCGGCAGAGCTCGAGCTGGCGGCAGCACCTGCGCCGTCGGAGGATCCCCCGCAGGCCGCGAGGACGAGTCCGGCGGCCCCTGTCACCCCGACCCCCAGCACCGTCCGACGTCCGACGCTGGCGGCACCCGGGGCGCCGCTGTTGTGCTCCACCATGACTGCTCCTCGGCCTCGACGGTGGCTTCAGACTAGGACTCCCGATCCGCCGCTGTGGTTCGGCTCCCTGGTGATAGGGGATCGCCAACGGGCTGCGCAACACCGGATGAGGTGGCAAGGCTGCGACAATGGGTGGTGTCGACCCCAACGAAAGGCCCACGGTGACCTACCTCGACCCGGAGACCCTCAGCCGTCCGGCGAGCCGCACCCCTCGTGCTCTGCGGCAATCCCACAAGCTCAGCGACGTCTGCTACGACATTCGCGGACCTGTTCTCGCGGCCGCCAAGCAACTCGAGGACGCAGGCAACCGGGTCCTCAAGCTGAACATCGGCAACCCTGCGCCGTTCGGCTTCGAGGCCCCTGCCGAGATCCTTGCCGATATGGTGGCCAGCCTGCCGTCCGCGGTCGGCTACGACGATTCCAAGGGTCTGCTCAGCGCCCGCCGAGCGGTGGTGCAGTACTACCAGAACAAGCCGATCGCCGGCGTCGGGGTGGAAGATGTCTACCTCGGCAACGGCGTGAGCGAACTGATCGTGATGAGCCTGCAGGCGATGCTCGACAACGGCGACGAGGTGCTGATCCCTGCCCCGGATTACCCGCTGTGGACGGCAGCGGTGAGCCTGGCCGGCGGCAGCCCGGTGCACTACATCTGCGACGAAGGTGCCGACTGGTTCCCGGACCCGGCCGATATCGAGGCGAAGATCACCGATCGGACCAAAGCGCTGGTGATTATCAACCCCAACAACCCCACGGGTTCGGTGTATTCGGCCGAGGTCCTCGCCGACCTCGTAGAGATCGCCCGCCGACACGGTTTGGTGATCATGGCCGATGAGATCTACGACAAGATCCTCTACGACGGCGCCGAGCACATCTCCGCCGCGACGCTCGCGCCGGACCTGCTGTGCCTGACCTTCAACGGCTTGTCCAAGAGTTACCGGGTGGCGGGTTTCCGCAGCGGCTGGCTGGTCATCTCCGGCCCCCGCGAACACGCGCGGGACTACCTCGAGGGCCTGGACGTCATGGCGAACATGCGGCTGTGCGCCAACGTGCCCGCGCAGCACGTGATCGCCACCGCGTTGGGCGGTCGGCAATCGATCAACGACCTGATCCTGCCCGGTGGGCGACTGCTGGCCCAGCGCGACACCGCATGGGAACTGATCAACCAAATCCCGGGTGTCTCGGCCACCAAACCCAAGGGGGCCCTCTACCTGTTCCCACGGCTGGATCCGAAGGTGCACCGAATCGACGACGACGAACGATTCGTGCTGGATCTGCTGGTCGATCAGCACCTGTTGCTGGTGCAGGGCACGGGCTTCAACTGGCCCCGGCCGGACCACTTCCGCATCGTCACGCTGCCACACGTGGAGGACCTGGAGGAGGCCATCGGCCGGCTCGAGAAATTCCTGGCCGGCTACCGGCAATAGCCGTCGGTCAAGGGTGCAGGTCTCGCCGCCGCCAACCGACGAAGCCGACCGCCGCGAGCACCACCGTCACGAGCACCAGCCCGGTCAAGGACCCGGCGATCGCACCGACGTCCGCGGCACCAGGCAGGCGCGGGCTGTGCCGGAACGGCGAGAGGTCCAACACCCAGTCCGGCAACTCCCATAGTGCGCCGAACTCGCCGAACACGATGAAAGCGACCAGCAGTCCCCAGGCGGCGGCCAGCGCCCGCGGCAGCCAGCCGAACAGCACGAGCACGGCCGCTGCCACCACCCACGCGGCAGGCACCTGGGCCAGGGCCGCCCCTGCCATCCGCAGGGTCTGACCCAGCGGGTCGGCAATCGTCGTGCCATGCGAGAACCCGACGGCGCTGCCCGCCACCAGCAGCACGGCTGCCACGCCACCGAGCGCCAACCCGAAGTGGCTCGCGGCCCAGGCCACGCGGCCGGTGGCTGTGGCGAGAATGAGTTCGGCATGGCCGGCTGCCTCCTCGTGCCGGAGGCGGCTCGTGGCAGCCACCCCGTAGGCCGCGACGATGGCACCCATGAGGGCCATTTCCGCCGCGAGGAAGGCGTCGGTCAGGGCCTGCTCGCCGCCCAGAAGTTCCAGGTAGCCGCGCATCTGCTCGGAATCCAACAGCCCCTGCACATTGTGGGCGATCGACCCGAGCGCCAGGCCCATCACGGCCGCACCGGCCAGCCAGGCCAGCAGCAGCCCACGCTGCAACCGCCAGGCCAGCCCAGGGGCACCGTCGATCCGCCCGACCGGCGGTCCAGGCCGCTCCGGGATCAGGCCGGAGCCCAGATCACGGCGGGAGCGCAGAGCGAAGGCCAGCGGCACCAGCACCGCCGTGGCCAGCAGTGGAAGCACCGCCACCCACCAGCGATCGCCGGCGAACGGCCGGAACTGTTGACTCCAACCGATCGGCGACAACCACGACAGCAGGCCTGGGTCCCCTTGCGCAAGGTCGCCCATGGCTCGCAGGGCGTAGGCGACCCCCACCGCGGTCATGCCCAATCCGACAGCCGCCCGCGCGGAGGTGGTCACCTGGGCGGCCACGGCGCCGATGGCGGTGAAGACGATGCCACTGGCAGCCCAGCCGAGCCCGAAGGCGCATGCACCGGACCACGGCAGTCCGACCAGACCCAGCCCGAGGGCCACGCAACCGCCAAGCACCACGCTGGCGCCCATTC
>JAUPKO010000239.1 GCA_030837395.1 Actinomycetota bacterium
AGCCCCGGCGTAGCCGTATTGCACGACCCGGGTCCCGGCTTCGACCAGCCTGCGCAGAGTGGCCTTCTCGGCGACGATGCCAGCGTAGTAGCCGGCATTGGCGGCCGTGGGAACCGTCTGCAGCAGGGTGTGCAGATAGGGGGCGCCGCCGATGCGGCGCAGCATGCCGCGCCGGTCCAGTTCGGCGGCCACGGTGACCGCGTCGGCGGGCTCCCCGCGGCCGAACAGGTCGAGGATGACTTCATAGATCCGCTGGTGGCTGGGCTTGTAGAAGTCCTCGCCGCGCACCTTGTCCACGACGTCGGCGATGGCGTCCTTACTGAGCAGCATGCCGCCGATCACGGACTGCTCGGCCAGCAGATCCTGCGGAGGCTGGCGGATCGCCTCAAATGAACCGTGTTGCGGCTCAGGATCTTCGGCGGCGCGCTCAGCGCCGTGCAGGATGCGGAAGCGTTCCGGTGCGGTGGTCATCGACGCACCCCGACCGTGCGGCGCTGGGTGTAGTAGGCGCGTTCGACGTAGGCGTCGCGGTCGGCGATCTGCTCCCGGGTCAGCGGGGCGGAGTCACTGAGGCGCAGATGGGTGCCGAAGGCGTCCAGGCATGCAGGGCAGGGCTGTCCCCACGCGCCGACCGGCTGGGGGCAGCCGGGAATGACGCATGTCGGCGTCTCGCGCGGATCGTCCATCGTGCTCACCTGCCTTCCCGATTGGGCTTCGTGGTGGAAGTACCGCCGCGGCGGCCGGTTTCCGTCATCGAGGCCTCGCGGGCGGTGATCAGGGGGTGGCGGCGGGGCACCCGGGCGCTCAATGGCGGGCGGGGAGCTTGCAGCACCCAGGTCACGTGGCGGCCGTGAAGTTCCTGGCGGGTGACGCGGCGGCGGTTCTCCAACACCAGCAGGTTGCGGTAGACCTCCTCGTGGTGGGCGGTGCTGCGGCCTGCGGCGTTGACCCGGTCGCGCAACTCGGCGGTGCTCAACGGACGGCGGGCGCGGGCAAGTACGGCCAGCAGCAGATGGCGCAGTTGCTCTTTGTCCTCTGTGGGACGTGCTGCGGCGGTCATGCGGCGTCCGCACGGCGCTGGCCGGCGGCCCACAGCTGCCGGAAGTCGAGGACGTCGAGCAGGGCCAGGTCGTCGATCTGGTCCAGCAGCGGCAACAGCCGGGCCAGGGCGGCGGCGGGGGTGCCGTCGTCGTCCATGCCGGCGGGATAGACGGCCACCACATCACCGGGCAGTTCGGCGATGAATCCGTAGCCGGCGATGTCCTCCCCGATCGCGGTGATCCGCCACCCGTAGTCGCCGATGAGGCGGGCCATCAGCCACGCCGCGGCCCGGCACATCGTTGAGGGCTGACGCTCGGTGGGCAAGCAGGGCAGCAGCGCGGTGCGGCGGCGCGGGGCGGGGCGGCGATCGCCGAGTCCCTGGGCCAGCCAGCGCAGCTGGTCGAGCTGGCCGCGGCGCGGCCCGGAGTGGTCGGCGTGACCGAGGTAGGCCACGTCGTGCGCGGCCTTGACCAGAAAGACAGCGGCCACACCGTTGACCTGGCGGCGATTGATCTGGCCGGTGCCCCGATTCCAGTCCACGGTGACCATCCGGTGGTTGGGGGACTCGGCGGTCACGGTGGCGGTGCTGGTGTCGGTGTCGTAGTCCAGGGCGTGCAGCCGCCACCCGGACTTGTGCAGGCTTTCCAGGGTTCGGTAGGCGTCGCGGATCGCCGGAGCCACCGCGGACAGGTCCGGGGCGGGGGTGTGTGCGGCGCTCATCCGGCCAGCCTCTGATCGCTGGCGTCCTGGGCGGCGGCGGCGATGCGGTCGGGCAGCCACACCGGTTCGGGGATGTCGATGCCGTTATCAGCGGCGTACTGGCGGCGCTCGCTCGGGGACAGTCCGCCCCAGATGCCCTCGCGGATGCCGTTCTCCAGCGCGTAGGAGAGACAGGCAGAACGCACACTGCAGCGGCCGCAGATCTGCTTGGCGGGTCTGCTGCTGCCGCCCTTGTCGGGGAAGAACGCGTCGGGGTCGGTCTGCGGGCACAGCGCGTCTTCGCGCCAGTCGCGTTCCACGGGAAGGAGTTGGTTGACGATGCGATCGTCGGTAAGGCTCATCGAATCACCTCGATGTTTTCTGGCGCCTAGGCGCTTGGTACACGAAGCTCGCGGCTCCGTGCGGATCTGGTGAGAACAACGATAGAACGCGCGTATGACAAATCCGGGGGCCGGCGATCAGCGAATCGGTTTGCGCCCTAACGCCTTACAGCGAAGCGATCAGAAAAACCGATCCCTGCCTGCGGCGATGACATGTCCCCAAGCGAACAGGCCCGCCGCTCTGACGTCATCGAGGGGACGTCTTCACTTCCGCCAGGACGGCGTATCCGTCGATGTGGGCCAGCAGGTCGGCGTTGAGGCCCGTCCACTCCCCGGTGCGCAGTTCGTTCTCGACCGCGGCGGCCAGCGTCTCGCGGATGAGTTGGTCGTCCTCGGCCGTCTCCGGGCTCGCGGCCTGGGCAAGATCGGACAGGGTGTGCAAGCAGCGGTGCAGCGCGACGAGCCGATCAAACAGGGCGTCCTCGAGCTGGCGGGCGCTCTGCCGCGACAGGGCCGCCTGCTCGCCGGTGTCGGCGCGGTCCAGTGCGGCGGCGGCGCGGGCGATCTGGAAGATCTCCTCGTCGAGGTCGACCTGCCAGCGCAGCGGCTCGGCGGCCGGCAGCCTCCAGGCCGGATGGGCCCGTAGTTGGGTGCAGGTGTCCAAGGCCTCGAGCATGTAGGCGCCGGCGGCACTGACGGGGCCTGATCCTGCCAGCGGATTCCAGTGGATGCTGCGCACAGCGGCGGCGACGTCTTCGGTCTCGGTGGCGCTGAGCCGCAACGGATCTCGGCGGGCCCACACCTCCGCCGCGGCCATCCCGACGCCGAGGATCGCTGCTGCGGCCGCGAGCACCGCACACACGGCCGCAGCTCGGGGCTGGCTGGTGTGCAGATGCAGGCCGAGTCCTCCTAGCGCGGCGGCCGCGGCGAGCCACACCGCCGCGCGGCCGGCGCTGACCGATCGGGGAATCCGGTGGCGGCGGGGTCCGGCGGGGCTGTAGATGGCCGAGGGCTGCATGCCGTGACGGCGGCGGGTGAAGATCTTCTCGGCGGTGGCTGGCTGCAGATCGACCAGGCGGCGGGGTCCGACGGCGGGGCCGCGCCACAGCCAGCCCGGTCCGGTGGTGATACTGCGGCGGTCTTTGGCTTTCCAGAACGCCAACTGCATGCGCACCTGGGAGCGCAAGGCGTCGTCGTTGATGTTGTCGGGCATCGGTTGCGCCGCCCTTCTGCCGAATAAGGCGCAACTCCGACAGCTCGCGTACGACGCGGATCGCCCAGGGTTCTCGCCAAAGATTCCTTGGTGCCGCCGGAGTTGCGCGTCTTCAGTCTAGGTTCGAAGTAGGGCGATTCTCTTGGGCCAGGGTGGTAGCACTTTTGTTGCGCCGCAGTGCTGTAACCGGTTGGCGTAACAGTTATTCGGCGGGCTAGCGGTTCTCGGTCTGGTCGTCGTCGATGGTGGCCCCATCATCTGTTGATGGCGGCAAGAACACCCGCGGTGAGACCCCGACGAGGCGCGCGATCTCGTAGACCACGTCGATGCGCGGGGTGGCCGTCCCGTTGTAGTAGCGGTGCATCTGGCGCAGGGAGATCGCCAGATCCGGCGATTGCTCCTCCAGCAGCGCGTAGAGAGCCGGCGCATTGAGTTTGCGAACCCCGCCGGTTTCAAGTTCCCGCAGCGTGATCGCCTCGCTGAGTGACCGCAGTCGCGCGGAGAAGTAGGTGGTCGCCGGATGGGCCACATCGGTGACGGCCTGCGACTCCGGTCCAGGGTCGCCGGAGTCGGGGAAGTCCTCGATGTACTGCGCGGTCATCATCCAAACCTTCCGCCCCCGGAATGTGACTCCATTATCCCGCGCCGGGGGCACCTTCTGGGGGTGCGGGGTGGGGTGAATTCGGCGGGACGGTGACGCCGCGAATGATCACGCCCTTGCTTTCCAGGAAGCGTTGCAGCGCCAGGGCGACCACAGCCCCCTTGGCGGCTCCGGTCTCGGCGCACCACGTCTCGAAGGCTTCGACGATCCGCGGGTCGAGGGCGACGTTGATCGCCTTCTTGCGCGGCTTGGCGGCCACCAGATACAGGTCGGGGTCGTCGTCGTAGTTCATCGGATCACCGGTCCTTCCTCGGCTACGCCGCGGCGGTGACCGGCCGGGATTACGCGCCCTCGGAGGCCGTGGTGTGCAACCAGACCTCGGGTGCGCGCAGGCCCTGGCAAGGTTGCTGCGGCGATGCTCCCGGACCCGGGGTGCTGCGCCGCCGCAGTGGCGGCAACCCGTGTCTGCACGGGCCGGGCGAAGGGAATCTTTGGCATGGTTGGCATCGTATCGGCCGCAGATGACAATTCCGTTCGCCGCGCCTAGCGGGTTTTCACACACCCCACTTAATGAGCATTACCGCAGTTCACGGCAGCTTTCTCGGTGGCGCGTGATTAAGTATCACGCAGCGTTTATGCAGTGCATGACGCTTTTTTACGAAGTTTTCACGCATCACGTGCAGACTGTGTGAAACTTTCGTGATTCTGCATTGGGGACCTGTCATCCCCGCAGGTCACAATGTGTGCTGAAACGCCTCAGCGGTACGGGGGCTGCTGATCGTTGGACGGCAGCCGATAGTCCCGCCGGCGCGGCCCGGCCGGCGGCGGGGGGACCGCCGCGGGAGTCTGCGGATCCCGCGC
>JAUPKO010000240.1 GCA_030837395.1 Actinomycetota bacterium
CGGCGACCTGCCGGCCAAGATCATCGACACCGGTCTGGGCCTCGAGCGGATGGCCGCGATCCTGCAGGGCGTCGACAAGATCTATGAGATCGACACCAGCCGGGCCGTGCTCTACATCGCCGCGACCATCACCGGCAAGGCCTACGGCACCGACCACGCGACGGACATCGCCCTGCGGGTGGTCACCGACCACACCCGCACCTGCACGTTCCTGATCGCCGACGGCGTGTTGCCCGGCAACGAGGGTCGCGGCTATGTGCTGCGTCGCCTGTTGCGCCGGGTGGTGCGCAACATGCGACTGCTCGGGGCCCACGGCCCGACGATCCGTGAGTTGGTGACCGGGGTCGTCGACTCGATGGCGCCGCAGTACCCGGAGCTGCTCGGCGAACGCGACCGGATCCTCAGCGTCGCCGCAGGCGAGGAGGCCGCCTTCCTGGACACGCTGGTCAAGGGAGTGACGCTGTTCGACGAGGCCGTGGCGGGAGTGCGCGCCAGCGGCGGCACCGAGCTGGCGGGGGCCGAGGCGTTCGCGCTGCACGACACCTATGGGTTCCCGATCGATCTGACCATGGAGATGGCCGCCGAGGTGGGTCTGGCCGTCGACCGCGAGGGCTTCACCCGGCTCATGGCCGAGCAGCGAGAGCGGGCCAAAGCCGACGCGCGCTCCCGCAAATCGGGGCTGACCTCCACGACGGTCTACCGCGAGATCATGGCCACCGGCGGGCGCACGGACTTCACCGGCTACGACGAGGTCTCGACAGGGGCGGCGGTGACCGGCATCGTGCGCGACGGCGAATCCGTGCCCGCGGCGCAGGTGGGGCAGACGGTCGAGATCATCCTGGATCGCAGCCCGTTCTATGCGGAGTCCGGCGGTCAACTCGGCGACCACGGCCGGATCGACCTCGCCGACGGCACGGCGGTCGAGGTGTTCGACGTGCAGACTCCGGTGCCCGGGCTCTGGGTGCATCGCGGCCGGGTGGTGGCTGGCGAGGTCGAACGCGGAGCCGCCGCCGTGGGCACCATCGACATGGAGCGACGCCGGGCGATCTCCCGTGCCCACACCGCCACCCACGTGATCCACAAAGCGTTCCGCGAGCGGCTCGGCGAGACCGCCACCCAGATGGGCTCGGAGAACGCCCCCGGCCGGCTGCGGTTTGACTTCCCCTCTGCCGGAGCAGTGCCGCCGGACGTGTTGGCCGAGGTGGAGGCTCGCGTCAACGAGGTGCTGCTGGACGATCTGCCGGTGTTCGCCCAACAGATGAAGATCGACCAGGCCCGGGCGATGGGCGCCATGGCGCTGTTCGGTGAGAAGTACGGCGACAAGGTGAGGGTGATCAGCATCGGCGACTGGGCGCACGAACTCTGCGGGGGCACCCACGCCTTGCGCAGCGGCCAACTCGGCGTGGTGTCGTTCCTGTCCGAGGGTTCGATCGGTGCCGGCGTGCGGCGGCTGGAGGCCCTGGTCGGTTCGGATGCCTACCGCTTCCTGGCCCGGGAGCACACGCTGGTGACGCACCTGACCGAAATGGTCAAGTCCCGGCCGGAGGAGCTTCCCGAGCGGATCGAGGGCCTGCTGGTCAAGCTCAAGGACGCCGAGCGTGAGATCACCCGGCTGAAGTCGGTGCAGATGACGGCCAACCTCGAGGGCATCATCGGTGCTGGTGCGGATATCGGCGATTTCCGGTTGTGGACCTTCACCGCGCCCACAGACATGATGGCGCGGGACTTGCGCGAGGTGGTGCTCAAGGGACGGGCCATGACCCGGCCGGATATCCCGGTGGCGATCCTCGGCGCGGCGATCGACGGCGCGAAGGTGGCCATGGTGGCCGCGGTCAACGACGAGGCGCAGTCGCGTGGGCTGCTGGCCAAGGATCTGCTGGCGGCCGCGCTGCCGGCGATCTCCGGCCGCGGCGGCGGCAAGGGCGACGTGGCTCAGGGCGGTGGCACGGACGCCGCCGGGTTGGAGCGTGCCTTCGAGGACGCCGCCGCCCACGTGACCGCGCTCGCCGGCGGCGCATGACGTTCCGCCGCGGGGTCCGGCTGGGCGTCGACGTGGGCACGGTGCGCATCGGCGTGGCCCGGTGCGACCCGGACGGCATCCTGGCCACACCCCTGCCCAACGTCCCCCGCGGCGAGGGCGACGTGGCCGCCCTGGTGGCGCTGGCGGCAGAGTTCGACGCCATGGAGGTGATCGTCGGGCTGCCGCTGACCCTCGCGGGCACCTCGGGGCCGGCCGTGACGTCGGTCACCGAATTCGCCACCGCGTTGGCTGCCGCACTCGCCGTCCCGGTGAGAATGGTGGATGAGCGCTTGTCCACGGCCGCCGCACAGCGCACACTATTTGCAGCGGGGCGCGACACGCGGAGCAGTAGAAGCACGATCGACGGGGCCGCTGCCACTCTAATAGTCCAAAGCGCCGTGGACTTTGAGAAGAGTACGGGCACCCCTGCCGGGAGGACGGTCGAAATTCGATGAGCAACGTTGGACTGCCGATGCGGCCCACGCAACAACCCCCTCGGGTGCGGCGCAAGCCGTCCGCGCCCAAGACTCGCCGCAGCGGGGCCTTCCCGTTCGTCCTCATGGGCATGGTCGCGCTGTTCTTCTTTTCGCTGGTCGCCGGATTCCTGGCCCCCCGCTACCTCTCGGATCCGCCGGTGCCGGACTACTCCGGCGAGGGCACCGGGTCAGTGACGATCGTGATCAACCCCGGCGACACTCTCTACGACATCGGCTTGGAACTCACCGCCAACGGCGTCACTGCCAGTTCCGAGGCCTTCACCCGGGCGGCCGCCAAGGACGACACCGCGACCGGTCTGCAACCGGGCACCTACCAGCTGCGTCAGGAGATGAGCGGCGCGTCCGCCCTGCTGTTGCTGCAGGACCCCGCGGCTAAGGTCGTTTCCGGGTTCACGATCCCCGAGGGTGCGCGGATGACCAAGGTGTTCAAGATCGCCTCGGACGCGACCGGGATTCCGATCGAGGACTTCCAGGCGGCGGCGAGTAACCCGGCCGAACTCGGCCTGCCGGCCTACGCCAATGGCAACCCGGAAGGTTTCCTCTACCCGGCCCGCTACGAGTTCCAGCCCGATTCCACCGCGCTGGGCCTGCTGCAGCAGATGGTCGGCAAGTTCAACGAGGTGGCCACGGCGATCAACCTCGAAGCCGAAGCCGAGAAGCAGGGCCGCAGCCCCTACGACGTCGTGATCACGGCCAGTCTGGTGGAGGCCGAGGGCGGCGCCGAGGACTTCGGCAAGGTGGCTCGTGTGGTGCTGAACCGACTCAACCAGGGCATGCCGCTGCAGTTCGACTCCACCAGCAACTACGCCAGCGACTCGTCCAACATCGAGCTCACCGATGAGCAGAAGAACGACGACAACCCCTACAACACCTACATGATCAGCGGGTTGCCGCCGACGCCGATCAACCAGCCCGGTGAGGCCGCGCTGAAGGCGTCGCTGTTCCCCGAAGAGGGCAACTGGATCTACTTCGTCAGCGTCAACCCGGACAAGAAGATCACCAAGTTCACCGACAACTACGAGGTCTTCCTCGGCTACGTCGACGAGTTCTACCAGTACCTGGCGACTCGTCCGCCGCAGCCGCAGGAGCAGCAGGCCAACCAGTAGTAGCACCGATGCAGCGCCGAGCCGCCGTCGTGGGTTCCCCCATCGGGCACTCCAAGTCGCCGGCGCTGCATCGGGCCGCCTACGGCGCCGCAGGTCTGCCATGGCGGTACGACGCCATCGACGTTGGCAGTGGCGCCGAGTTGGCGCGGTTCCTCGACGACCTGGGCCCGCAGTGGGTCGGACTGTCGTTGACCATGCCACTGAAGGAGCCCGCGCTCGGGCTGGTCGATTCGCTCGACCCGGTGGCGCGGGATACGGGTGCGGTCAACACCATCGTGCTGCCGGGCGCGCCGACGCAGCCGCCGGGCCGCACCGGGCACAACACCGACGTGATCGGGATCGTGGACGCACTGGCCGAGGTCGGGGTGACGTCGGCCAGAACGGTTGCCGTGCTCGGCGCCGGGGGCACGGCACGCTCGGCAGCGGCCGCCGCGGGCCGATTGGGGGCCGAGACGGTGCAGGTGTACGCGCGCCGGCCGGTGGCAGCGGCAGCGGTGGCGGCGATCGCCGGCGCTGCGGGCGTCGCCCTGCCGTGGTCCGCTGCCGCTGACTGCGCAGG
>JAUPKO010000241.1 GCA_030837395.1 Actinomycetota bacterium
TCACCTCGTAATACAGCGGTGGGTACCAACCGGTGATGATGCCATACGTCGCGGGGGTGGTGAGTGTGCCCAGATCGAAGGTGGCGCGGCGGGCGTCACCAGGCGATGTTGGCAGGGGGATGTTGGCAGGGGGAGTGCAGTCGCCGGTGACCGCAGCCGAGAAGGCGAAGCAGGGCCGCATCCTCGCGCCGCCCCGTTCACAGTCCGCCTTGCCGCCGGCGCAATAGATCATGGCGAGGTGGTAATCGTCATCAGGTGAGGAGGCGACGGGTGAGGACACCGCCCATGCGGCCGATCCGAGCCACAGCGAGAGGGTCGCGACGGCGATCGCGAGAATGCGCCACGACAACCTCACATGCCCTCCGCATCTGCAATCGTGTCCGGTTCGTTCGGAGCGCCTCCGTGCCCCGACTCTCGGCCGCGTTCATGCGCCCCGCGAGGCGGGAACCGCCGCGTCGACTACCGTAGTGTTCCATGCCCCGGCGGTCGAACCTGGAACGCCTCGCTTTCCTGCTCGCAGCACCCCTCGTGCTGGTGGCGTGCGGATCGGCGACCGCGCCATCGTCACCCCCGAGCGGACCGAGCGCCGTGCCGACCCTGTCGGCGGCCGCGCTCTCTCCGGAGGAGGCCACGGCCCCGACGATCGGGCCTAGTCAGGAACAGGTGGCCATGGCGCTCGATGGCCTCTACGCTGCGGTGGCGTCCGGTGACACCTCGCAGCTGTACCAGGTGATGCTCCCGGACGCCGTTGATAACTTCCCGCTGTCGACCGCCCAGGAAGTCGGCGCCGTCAGTGTGACGGTGTCCGATGTCGTCATCACCCAGGATGGTGTGGACGGCCCGGGCACCACGCAGGCCGAGGCCACGGTGACCTACACCCAACCCGACGGCGACACCCAGGTGGAGCGGCACGTGTTCCGCCTCGCCGCATACGACTCCGGGGTGATTGTGACGCAGACCTCGTTGAAGTACCTGAGCAAGGCGATGTCGCCGCCGCAATCGGACCTCGCGGACCTACCGAAGGCCGGAAAGTCCCCCGAGGGACTGTGCCAACTCGATTCAGGAGTGGGCGACGTCGTCGCTTGCGCCGCACCTGAGTGTCAGGCCGACACCTGCGAGCCCATCCCCGCAGGTGTGGCCATCTGCTACCGGGAGAAGACGGACCTGCGTTACCCGTGCCCGGTGTTCAGCAGCAAAGAACCCAGCCCACCCAACTGAGATCGCAAGGTCATTGCCGGCCCTCAGAGCGAGGTCGGCCGACCCAGCGCCCCGCGCAGATAGGTGCGCGCATAGGTCGCGCACATGGCCCGTACCGCCGGGTCGGGCGCCACGACGGTACGGGCGGCGAAGTAGCCCGCCATGGCGGTCCCGTAGAGGCGCCACGCGTGCCCGTGCTTGCGGTGGAAATACAACGCCGAACGCGCCGAGATCGCTGCCACGCGGGTCTTGTCGCCGCCGGAGGATTCACCGCCGACGTGCAGTACCTGCCACTGCGGCACCTCCCGCACGACGAGACCGGCCGCGGAGGCGCGCAGGCCCAAGTCCACATCCTCGTAGTACATGTAGAACCGCTCGTCGAAGCCTTCGAGGGCCTCGAAAGCGGGACGGTCGATCAGCAGGCATGCGCCGCTGATGAAGCCGTGGCCGCGGGGCCCGGGTTGTCGGCGCCCTGCCCGCAACTCCACTTCGGTCCACACGGTGCGATCACGCCCGTGCATCGGATACTCGTTGCCGGCGGCGTCTACGATGCTGGGCCCCTGGATGCCTGGCCCGGGCCGCCACTGCGGCGGCACCGCCAGGATTTCGGCATCAGGATTGAGGAAGAGCAGGAAGTCGGCGTCCGAGGCTCGGGCCTCGGTGTTGCACGCCGCGGCGAAGCCGCAGTTGTCCGGGCATGACGTGCGCCGACAGCGAATCCCCGCCTCGTCGGCCAGTAGCGACACCTGGGCCAGCAGTTCGTCGTCGCCCGCGTTGTCGTGCACCACCCACCGCACTTCGAACGTCCGGTCGAGGTGCCGCGTGGATCGCAGCGCCGCGGCGATGGTTGCGCGGCTGCGGTACGAGACGACGATGACGTCGAGGGTGGGTCTGGCCGGCGGCGCGCCGAGAGGCTCGCCGCCGGTCGCTGCCATGGTCCAAGCATAGTGTCAGTTGTCCGGCAGGTGGTGCCAGCGGGCGTTCTGTTCGGCGGTCGTGCCGGGCGTTGTCGCGCGGTGCCGCGGCTAGGCTGGCGGGATGTCAGGAGTCCCCGAGGTCCCGCCTCCGCAGCAGGCCCCCCTGGCATCGTCGGGCACGTCCCGGGCGGCGGTGGCCCGGACCATGGCTGCCTCGCTGTTGCGCGCCGGGGTTCCGCCGCTGATCGGCGTCCTCACGCTGCCGGTGATCCTGCGGGGAGTGAGCCTGTCCGACTACGGACTGTGGGCCACGTTGACCGGCATCGTTGCCCTGTGGGGGGTGGTCACCGCGGGAATCGCCACTGAGGTCACTCGCAAGGTGGCGCACGCGCGAGGCGAACAGGACATGGCCGAGGTCGTAGAGGTGGGACGGCAGGGGGTCGCAGCCGTCATCGTCCTAGCCGCGGTGTCGCTGCCGGTGACCGCCATCGCCGGCGTCCCGCTGATGCACGTGGTGGCCCCTGCGGGCATGTTCGCCACCGGCATGCAACTGTGGATCGCGCTGATGTTCTACCAGGTGGCGGCTTGGTTCGGGGCCGCGCAGGCGGCAGTCGTGGTGGGGCTGCAGCGCGGTGAATTGCCGAACTCGATCAACGCGGCCGCCGCGGTCCTCGGCGCCGTCGTGACGGTCGGTCTGGTGATCCTCGGCTGGGGGGTCGATGCGCTGCTCATCGGCATGATCGTGATGGGTCTGACCAGCGCGGTCTGCCAGATGGCGGTCACGCGGCACCTCACCGGGACGGCCTCGATCTGGTTGCCCAGGCGCACCCGCGGCCTGACTGCGATGCTGCTCGCGGGCGTCGCCCTGGGGTCGATGCAAATCTCGCTGTTGGTGGAGCCCGCCTTCGCCAAGGTCGTGCTGTCGGCCTGCTGCGGA
>JAUPKO010000242.1 GCA_030837395.1 Actinomycetota bacterium
AGCACCCCGATCGCGATCAACATGCCGCCACCGATCCGCATCACCAAAAGATAGTGTCCGCGCACCCAACTCAGTGTCCCCGCCAACCGCCGAAATGCCAGGCCCAGCAGCACGAACGGCACGCCCAGGCCGACGCAGTAGGCCAGGCTCAGCACCGCCCCACGCAGGGCAGACCCTTCGGTGAAGGCCAGCGTCTGCACCGCGGCCAAAGTCGGGCCAATGCACGGCGTCCAGCCGAGTCCGAACAGTGCCCCGAGCAGCGGAGCACTCCAGATGCCGATCCGCGGCGCCCGGTGGAAGCGGTATTCGCGGGTCATCCCGGGAAGTACGCCCATGAAGGCGAGGCCCAACAGGATGACGACCACCCCCATCACCCGGGTGATCGCCTCCTGATGCACCAGCAGTGCCCCGCCGAGCGCCCCGAACAGGGCCCCGTAGGAGATGAAGATGACAGAGAAGCCGGCTACGAACCCGAGGGTGCCCAGCAGCACGCGGGAGGACCTGGTCACGGTCGACAGCGCAGGCGGCGTGACCACGTCGGTCGCGGTCGCAGCAGCGTCGGCGCTGCTCGAAGCTCCGCCAGCGTTGGGGCCAGCGTTGGGGCCAGCGCCAGATCCAGCGCCATCATCGGAGCCGCCGGCGCCGACGGTAGCGGGCACACGCGCAGGCGCCGACGCGGCCACCATGCCAAGGTCGGCCCCGGTCAGACCGGTGATGTAGGAGAGATAGCCAGGCACCAGCGGCAGCACGCAGGGGCTCAGAAAACTGACTAGGCCAGCAGCCGCCGCGATCGGGATGGCGAGCAGCAGCGACCCATCGGCCACAACGGAGGTCGAGATCATCCCGGCTCCGCGGCCAGCGTCTCGATGATTCCGTTCAGTCGGCCGTCGTCGATCCGGCCCAACACCCGGGCGGCAACCCGGCCCTGTTTGTCGATGAACACAGTCGACGGAATCGCGGCCGGCGGCAGCGTGTCCCGGAAGGCCAACTGGAGCTGCCCGTCGGGGTCGGACAGATTCGGGTAGGTGATGCCGTACTTGTCCACGAACGCCTGGCCCGCCGTGATCGAGTCCCGAGTGTCCAGCCCCACGAACCGCACACCTTGCGGCTCGAACTTCGCAAAGGTCCGCTGCAACGTGGGGGCCTCGGCGCGACATGGTGCACACCAGGACGCCCAGATGTTGGCGACCGTGACATGTCCACGCTGGTCCGCCAGCGACCAGGGCTGCCCGGTCAGGGTGGTGCCGTTGAGGGCAGGTGCAGCCTTCCGCTCGGCGATCGGCAACACCACCGTCGAGCCATCGCCGGCCACGTACCCCTGCCCCCCCTGGGCGGCCTCGGCGCCCGTTGCGGAGGCACCTTGACTGCCGCAGCCGCCGACCGCGGCGGAGGCAGCCAGCAGCACGAACGCCACCGCCGCCACCCGGCGACGATGGCTCCTGTCAACGACTCGAACCGACACGAGCTAGGCGCCCACGCCCTTCGTGCTGATCTCCATGAGGTCAGCCGAGGGTTCGGTGTAGAGCACCGCCTCCAGTTCGTGGCCGTCG
This sequence comes from Actinomycetota bacterium, assembly GCA_030837395.1. Classification (GTDB taxonomy): domain Bacteria; phylum Actinomycetota; class Actinomycetes; order S36-B12; family UBA10799; genus JACJWR01. The sequence goes on from JAUPKO010000242.1 coordinate 1,551, forward strand.
TAGACCAGCGAGGTGAGCGAGGCGAGGTTGCACTGTCGATGGGCCGGATTGTGCGGCAGCCTGCGCCCTTCCAGGTGCAGCCGGGTGATCCAGATCGGCAGTTGGTGGCTGACCAGTACCGCTTCGTGTCCTTCGGCCAGCACCCGGGCGTTCTCCACCGCGGCCGACACCCGCGCCGCGACCTCTCGGTACGGCTCACCCCAACTGGGTCGCATCGGGTTGCGCAGATGCGGCCAGTTTCGGGGGTTGCGCAGCACCCCGTCGCCGACCGACACTCGCTTGCCCTCGAACACGTTGGTCGCCTCCAACAGTCGCTCGTCGAGGTCGACGGGCAACTTGTGGGCGGTCGCGATCGGTTCGGCGGTCTGCTGGGCCCGTTCCATCGGGGAGGACCAGATAAGCGCAACATCTCGGCCCTCGAGCGCCTCGGCGGCGCGATCGGCCATCACCAGGCCGAGCTGGGAGAGATTGAAGCCGGGCAGCCGACCGTAGAGAACTTTGTCGGGGTTGTACACCTCGCCGTGGCGCAGCAGATGGACGATAGTGCGGCTCACGGGCCCTCCTAGTCCTCCTGGCGGGCCGCCGCGGCGGCGGCCTTGGGCAGTGCCGCCGCAATGCGCTCCAGCGCATCATCGTCATGCGCAGCTGAGACGAACCAGGCCTCATACGCGGACGGCGGCAGCGAAACTCCCTGGCCAAGCATCGCATGGAAGAATCGGGCGAACGCAGCCGTGTCCTGGCTACGCGCCTGTTCGTAGTCCGTGACGTCCGCATCGACGAAGAACACGCTGAACAGGTTGCCCGCGCGCTGCACCCGGTGACCGACCCCTGCAGCCGTCAGCGCAGCCGAAGTCATCTCCGCGATTGCCCTCGCGACATGATTCAACTGGGTGTAGACCTCGTCGGTGCAGTTCTGCAGGGTGGCCAGTCCACAGGCGGTCGCTACCGGGTTCCCGGACAGGGTGCCAGCCTGATAGACCGGCCCGTCCGGTGCCAGCAGAGCCATCACGTCGGCCCGGCCGCCAAACGCTGCCACCGGCAGCCCGCCGCCGATCACCTTCCCGTAGGTGAACAGGTCGGCGGTATCGGGGCCATCGGGCCCGGCCAGGCCGTACCAGCCCGATCTGGACACCCGGAAGCCGGTCATCACCTCGTCGGAGATCAGCAGCGCCCCAAACTCGTGGGCAGTCCGGGCGACGACGCGGTCGAAGTCGTCGATCGGTGGCACGACGCCCATGTTGGCCGGCGCCGCCTCGGTGATCACCGCGGCGATCTCTTCCCCGCGCTCGGCGAACGCCCGCCGGAGCGCGGCTGCATCGTTGTAGGGCAGTACCAGAGTGTCCGCGGCAGCACCGACTGTGACCCCGGCCGAGCCGGGTAGCCCGAAGGTGGCAACCCCCGACCCCGCTTCGGCCAACAAGGCATCCGAGTGGCCGTGGTAGCAGCCGGCGAACTTCACGATCACCGAGCGCCCGGTGAAGCCGCGGGCCAGTCGGATCGCGCTCATGGTGGCTTCCGTGCCGGAACTGACCAACCGCACCTGCTGCACCGGCTCCACCCTCGAGCAGATCTCCTCGGCCAACATCACCTCGGTGATGCTCGGCGCACCGAAAGAGAAGCCGCGCGCCACCGCGGCTTCGACCGCGGCTCGGACCTCCGGGTGGCCGTGGCCGAGGATCATCGGCCCCCAGGAGCAGACCAGGTCGATGTAGGAGTTGCCGTCGACGTCGACCACCTCGGCGCCGCGACCGGAGGTGAAGAACCGCGGTGTGCCGCCGACCGCGCGGAATCCCCGCACCGGCGAGTTGACCCCGCCGGGGGTGACGCGGCAGGCGCGGTCGAACCAGCCGCGGGAGACGTCGTGGTGTCCGGCAGTCATCTTTGGTGACCCTTCTGCTCGGCGAACTCGGTTGCCCAATAGGTGATGATGCCGTCCGCGCCGGCCCGTTTGATGCAGGTCAGGGACTCGTTGATGGCAGCTGTCCGGTCGAGCCAGCCGGCCGCCGCGGCAGCCTCCACCATGCTCATCTCGCCCGACACCTGGTACGCGAACACCGGCACATCGGAGGCGGCCGCAGTGTCGGCGAGCACATCCAGGTAGGGCATGGCCGGTTTCACCATCACCAGGTCGGCACCCTCGGCCAGGTCGAGCCGCACCTCTCG
>JAUPKO010000243.1 GCA_030837395.1 Actinomycetota bacterium
CTCTTCCCACACCGGGCCGCGGTACGTGTCCTGCAGGAAGTGCACCTCATCGAGCACCACCACCTCGAGCAGATCGAGCGCGGCGCTGCGCGCGTAGATCATGTTGCGCAGCACCTCGGTGGTCATCACCACCACCGGGGCATCGCCGTTGATCGCGTTGTCGCCGGTGAGCAGGCCAACGGCGGCGGGGCCGTGGCGATGCCGCAATTCGGCGTACTTCTGGTTGCTCAGGGCCTTGATCGGCGTGGTGTAGAAGGCGCGGGCGCCGGCCTTGAGTGCCAGGAACACCGCGAATTCGCCCACGACGGTCTTTCCGCTGCCTGTGGGCGCTGCCACCAGCACGCCGCTGCCGCCTTCCAGGGCCCGGCAGGCGCGCAGTTGGAAGTCGTCGAGTTCGAACGGCACGGTGGCGGCGAACTCGACCAATGCGCTGGCTCGCTCGGCTTGCCGACGTCGAGCTGCGGCGTAGCGCTCACTCGCCGACGGCACCGTGCCTCACCTGCCCGCGGGCACGAGGGCGCGCAAGGTGTTGGGGCGGACCTCCACTTGCACCGGCAGCAGGCCCACTCGCTCACCGTCGGCATACGCGATCTGCCCGGGGGCGTCCAGCTTGATGTGTCGGCCGCTGAACTCGTGCACTGCCGGATGGCTCACGTGGCTGCCGTTGAACACCCGCGGAAACACCTTCAGGAACGTCGGCTTGCTCACCTCGCCGAGGAACGTCAACGACAGTTGACCGTCATCGGGCACCGCCGAGGGGCACACCTTCATGCCACCGCCGTACGACACGCCGTTGCCGACGGCGACCAGCATCGCAGTGCCGTCGTGGTGCACGCCATCGACCTCCACCACGTACGGCAGCGCCTTGAACACGCTCAACTCGGCGATCACCGCCACCAGGTAGCGTGCCTTGCCCTTGGGCCACGACAACCGGTTGGCGCGCTCGTTCACCAGCGAATCGAACCCCGAGCTCATCACCCCCAGGAACCAGCGTCCCGAGCCGTCGGCGGCCGTCACGTGGCCGAGGTCGACCGTGCGCACGTGGCCTGCGGCGATCACGTCCACGGCCTGCTCGACCTCGTTGAGTGGGATGCCCAGGGTGCGCGCGTTGTCGTCGCCGGTGCCCACCGGGATGATGCCCAGCGGCACCTCGGTGCCTGCCACCAGTTGGACGCCGAGGTTGACCGTGCCGTCGCCGCCGCAGACGACGACCGCATCCACCCCGTCGGCCATGGCTAGCGCGGCTTGGGCGGACGTTTCGGCCGCCGAAGCCCCCGTCGCCTCGATCACCTCCAGCCCACGCGCCCGCAGCCCCGCGATGGCCTGCGGGGCATTACGCCCACCACGACCGCCACCGGAGGTTGGATTGACCAGGATTACCACCCGACGAGGGGGATATGCGACTGCCATGGGGTGACGTTACCCGTCGTCGCGCTCCGGCAGAGGGCTGGTCTGGTCATCGTCCCACGTGTCGTACTCCGGTTCGCTGCTGTTGCGCGCCCGGCGACGGTCGTTGATGAAGCAGAAAGCCATGGCCGCGCCCACCAGCACGAGGATCGGAACGGCCAGCACGAACAGCGTGATCGGGTCGCCCGAGGGCGTCGCCACGGCGGCGAAGACGAACACGCCGAAGATCATTCCGCGCCACCACGACAGCAGTCGTTTGCCGCTGAGAATCCCCACCACGTTGAGCGCGACGATCACCAGTGGTGCCAGAAAGCCGATGCCGAACACCAGAGCTGTGCGCAGGAAGAACGATAGGTAGCGGCCCACTTCCACGTAGTTGGCCACGTTGTCCGGTGTGAAGCCGAACAACAGGTCCAGGCCCTTGGGTAGCACCAGGTAGGCCACGACGATGCCCGCGAGGAACAGCGGAAAGCCGAATCCGACGAATAGGTAGGCCGACCGGCGTTCGTGCTTGTGCAAACCGGGCGTGACGAAACGCCACAGTTGGAACAGCCACACGGGTGCCGCGAGGATCACGCCCACGGTGGCGGAAATCTTGAGCTTGAGGGTGAAGGGGTCGGTGACGCCGAGCACCACGACCTGGATCTCCCGGCCCTGGGCTTGGGCCTGGGCGATCACTTGGGTGATGGGCTCGGCCAGGAAGGTGTAGATCGGGTTGTAGAAGAACCAACCCACGGCCATGCCGATGACCAGCGCGATGCCACTTTTGAACAGTCGGCTGCGAAGCTCCCGGAGGTGCTCCCCCAGGGTCATCGCCCCGGGCGCCGGATCGGCGGAATCGGCGTCGGCGGTGACGCCTTCGTCAAACGTCGTCATGGGTCCCGCCGGCTCAGGCGGTGGTGCGCCCCGGTGGCGTCTGACCCTGCTGGTCGGTCTCGACTGCAACCTGCGGGGCCGGGGTGGCCGGTGACGCGGGGACCGCCTGTGTCGCTGCGGCGGGCGCGGTCAGTGCTGTTTCAGCGGTGGTGGCTGCCGGCAGTTCCGCGGACTTGTCGTCTTCCATCAGGCCCTTGGTCTCGGCCTTGAAGATTCGTAGGGAACGTCCGATTCCGCGGGCGGCATCCGGCAGCTTCTTGGAGCCGAACAGCAGCACGACGATCCCGATCAGGATGAAGATTTCCCAACCCCGAAGGTTTGGCATGATGGCCTTTCTGGTCCGTGCCCCGGTCGGGCGCTAGCAACGCTAGGGACGAGGATACGCCTGATCCCTGTGATGTGGGTCAGGCCACGGCCAGCAGTGGTCCGGCTACCACTTCAGGCGACGTCGCCGGCGGGGGTGGGCGGCGGTGGCCGGCCGGTACGCCGACAGTTGCTGATCCAGTCGCGAGTCGTCCTGCAGCGCCAGCGCGAAGTCGAGCACGTCGTCGTAGGAGATCACCGGCCCGGCACGAGTTTCCAGTACCTCCGCCGGGATCACCACCGTGGGCACGCCGGCCCCACTGAGCAGGTCGACGATCTCCGGGTCGGCGGGTTTGCGGACCCGCTCGCCGCATTCGCTGCACTGGAACCGGTAGGTGGCCCAGGTGGGGGCCACGCTCAACTCCAGAT
>JAUPKO010000244.1 GCA_030837395.1 Actinomycetota bacterium
AGGGCCGCACCACGACGGTTCGCCGGAGTCATGTCAGCGATTCGGCGATCAGCCCTTGACCGCACCGGCGGTCAAGCCGGTGGTGAGGTACTTCTGGGTGAGGCTGAAGATCACGACCATGGGAATGGCGGCCACGAGGGCACCCGCAGCGAACTTGCCCCACTCCTGGGTGTTGCCCGACACGTAGGTGTTCAGGCCGACCGCCAGGGTGGTGTTGCGGATGTCGGCGAGCAGCACCTTGGCGATGGCCAGCTCGTTGAAGATGAACGTGAACGTCACAAAGAACACGACAACCAGCACCGGCAGCGCCAACCGCAGCACCAGGCCGAAGAAGATGCGCACGTGGCTGGCTCCGTCGATCTTGGCCGACTCGTCGATCTCCACCGGCACGGTGTCGAAGAAGCCCTTGATCAGATACGTGTTGACACCCAGCGAACCGCCGAGGTAGATCAGCAGCAGACCCGCCACGGTACCGAGGCCGAGGGCCGGGAACACCTGCTTCATGCTCGTCATGAGGATGAAGATCGCGGTGATCGCCAGAATCTGCGGGAACATCTGCAGCAGCACCAGCGCCAGCAGACCGGGACGGCGACCCTTGAACCGCAACCGGCTGAACGCGAACGCGCCAGCCGCGGACATCAGCGTCGAGATGAACGACACCGCCAAGGCCAGCGTCAACGTGTTCTTGAACCACACCCCGAACGGCTTGAGCGGGTCGTTGAAGATGGCCGTGAAGTTGTCCAAACTGAACGTGGACGGGAACAGGCAGGTGATCGCCTCCGGGCCGGACTTGCTGGGGGGGCAGGCCGCGGACAACGAACCGACCGGGTTGAGCGCGATGTTGATGATGTAGAGGATCGGGAACAGCGCGAAGATGACCGCGATGATCGCGATGGCATGACGCCAACCCAGGGTGGTGACCCACCTGCCCGGCGACATCCTCGGCGCCGATCTGGTTGGGGCCTTGCTGGCGTCCTCGCGGGCCAACTCCTCGGTTGCCTCAATCTGACCCTCGACGTACGGGCCTTCAACTTGACTGCTCATGCCTTGATCTCCTCAAGCTTCCTGGTGAGCCGGAACCCGAAGGCGGAGAAGCCGGCCACGATAACGAAGATCAACATCGAGATCGCCGACGCGAAGCCGAGTAGCTGTTCGGAGGTGCCGAAGGCTAATCGGTACGTATAGGTGATCAAAAGGTCGGTCTGACCGCCTTGGACGGGCGACCCTGGGAAGGGACCACCGCCGGTCAACAACTCCACCAAGGTGAAGTTGTTGAAGTTGAACGAGAATGAGGCGATCAGCAACGGTGAGACGCTGACCATCAACAGCGGCAGCACCACTGTGCGGAACGCCTTGAAACCGCTCGCACCGTCGACGAAGGCCGCCTCGCGCAGGTCGCTCGGGATCGATGTGAGGGCCCCGGTGACGACCAGGAACATGTAGGAGTAGCCGATCCACAGGTTGACCGTCAGCAGGGCAATCTTGGCCAACGTGCCATTGCCGAGCCAGTCGATGTCGACGCCGAGTATCTGGTTGATGATGCCGAAGTCCTTGTTGAACATGCCCTTCCAGACCAGTGCCGTCATGAAGATCGGCAGGGCATAGGGCAGCACTAACAAGATCCGGTAGACCTTCTGCCCCTTCATCCGCTTCTCCTGCATGACCATGGCCAGCAGCAGACCGAACACGAACTGCATCAGCACGGTGCCGATCGCGAACACGAACGACCAGATGAGAATTGGGATGAAGTTGGCGCGCACACCCGGGTCGGTGAGCATTCGGGTGTAGTTGTCGACGCCGACGAACACCGGCCAACCGGGGGTGAGGAATTTGCCGGCGTTGACGCCGGTCGTGGCACCGTCGAGATCGAAGCCGGGCGCGGTGTAGAGGCCGATCTCGCCGTTGGCGCTGTAGACGACGCCGGTGGTGGAGTCGGTGAAGGTGTCCGATTCCTTGTCGTAGATGACGGTGGACTTCACCTCAGCGGCACGTGCCGGGCTCTGGGCTTTGAGGAATACACCGGCGTCCTCGTCCCATGGGACGGTCAGGGCCTGCCACTGCTGGTCCCAGTCAGGATTTGACGCCAGCGTGCCGAGGTTGAGCGACTCGTAGCCCTCCAGACCGGTGGCCTTGCCACTGCTGAAGGTGGCGTCGGGGGCCGGCACCAACTCCTCGTTGCTGCCGAGTTTGGCGGTGTTGGGCGCCGTCGGGTCGGTGATCAACATGAAGATGTCGCCGCCCTTCTCCAGCGGCGTGACCTGGTAGGACGGCGAACCCGCCACCGGTCGTGCGCTCTGCGCCACGATGGCCGTGACCACCTGCTCCTGGGGAATCAGGTGGCCCGTGCCGTAGTTCGTGAAGGAGGCCCCGAAGGTGTACCCGGCCGGGTACAGCTGGAACGCGATGAGGAAGACCAACCCCGGCAATAGGTACTTGAACGGCAGTCCGCCACGTCGGAAGTACACGACGTTGACGGCCACCAGCACCAGGGCCAGGAACACCACGGCCAACCACCATTCGGCGGTGAGGCTCTTGGCGAGGGCCCAGATACCGAGGACATCGATCAACCCCAGGATGACCAATTTGACCGCCCAGGCGGACATCTTCCCCGAGGGGAAGGGGCCCGAACTGGGCCCCTTCCCTCCGGTCGACGCAACAGCAGACACGAGGGTCTCCCTTTGTGAGTGGCTAGCCGAGGATCAGGCTGTCCGCGCCGTGATGTTGGCTCCGGCCTCGGTCATCGTGGCCGTGGGGTCGGCACCGTCGAGAATCTTCTTCTGTGCCAGGCCGACCTCTTCGTACACGATCGACATCTGCGGCCACGGCAGGTTCGGGAACCCGTTGAGGCCGTACTCGCCGACCGCCTTGATGATCGGGTCGCTGGCGGCCGCGCTGGCCGAGTCCTTCCACGCCGGCGGACGGGGGTCAGCGGTGTAGATCGAGTTCATGAACTCGGTGTTCATGGTCGCATCCAGGAACGCCTGCGCGGTCGTCTTGTTGGTGGAGTTCTGGTTGAGGTAGAACCCCTGCGAACCGACGATCGGGATCGACTTGGCGCTGACGCCTTCCCAGCCGGGAACGGCCTCGGCCACGTACGGCACGGTCGCTTCGGCGGTCTTGACCGTCTCGGCGTTCCACGGGCCCGTGATCCAGTAGGCCAACTGGCCTGCGGCCCAGGCGTTCTTCAGGTCATCACCGGTGAAGGTTGACTTGACGGCGCCCTGCTGGCCGAGTTGGCCCCAGGCGGTGGCGAAGGTCAGCGAACCCTCCTTGCCCACGCCCATGTCGTTGGGGTCGTACTGGCCTTCGGCGTTGGGCCCGCCGTAGAAGTAGCCGCCGGCGGCCGAGTAGAACGGGAACGCGTGGTAGGCGTCGCCCTTGTCGCCGACCTGCATGCCGATCGGGTATTGGGTCTTGCCCGCGGCCTGCAGCGCGAGGCCGGTGGTGGCCATCTCGTTGATCGAGGCGGGTGCATTGGGCGCCAGGGCGGTGTTGCGGAACATGATCACGTTCTCGACTGCGAACGGCACACCGTAGGTCTGACCGTCGACGGTGAAGCCGTCGATCGAGGTCTGGACGAACTGGTCCGTGTTGGAGCCCAGGTCGATGGGGGCGATCAGGCCGTTCTTCTGAAACTCACCGGCCCAGTCGTTGGCACCGATGAAGACGTCCGGACCCTGGCCGTTGGGGGCCTGCTGGTTGTACTGGTCCTTCATGTCGTCGAAGTTGATCTGAGTGACGGTGACGTTGACACCGTTCTCGTCGCCCCACTGCTTGGCGAGGTCGCCGATCGGCGCTGCGCGCTGCTCGTCCGCCCAGATCGTCAGGCTGCTGCCGGACGCCGCAGTGGCGCCGCTCGCGTCACCAGAACTGCTCGAACTGCCGCTGTCACTTCCACACGCGGTGAGTGCGAGGGCGAGACCAGCCAACACGGCTGCCCCGCGGATCATTCGTCCCATCAGTGCTCCATTCGTCCGAGATTTCGGCGGCGGGTGCCGCTCGACGCACCGGTTCCGGGTGGCAACAGGCACGAGGGGATCAGGCCGACGCCTGCGACCGGTCCTCGGTGGCGCGGCGTGCCTTCCCCTGGCCACATAATGTCCAACTTCGCCGGACGTTGCAGGTCAATCGCCGAGTGTCGTCAAGAAAACTTTGCCAAGTGCTTCGCCCTCGGTTCCGGTGAGCCTGGAACGGGGGCTCAGTCGGTGTAGTCCTTGGGTAGGAATTTGAGCCACGCGGCGGCGATGTTGTCGGCACCTTGTTGCGCCGTCACCGCCCCGGTGTACATCTGGCTCCACTGCTGATCCAGCGCATTCAGCGCGAGTCCCTGTTCGGGGATCCACGGTCGTTCTTTGGCGGCTGCCATGACCGGTTCGAAGGCGGTGACGAGGGCGGCGCGGGGGCTCGCAGAGGTGGCCACCTCCGGGTAGGCGGCCTCGCGGGTGGGCAGCAGACCCAATTTCTCCGCTAGCGTGACCTGCGAGGCCTGCGAGTTCATGTAGTCGATGAACAGGTAGGAGGCCGCCTTGTCCGGCGAGGCCGCGTAGACGACGTAGTTGTGCCCGCCGATGGGGGACGCGCCGGTTTCGGCACCGTTGGGGATGACGTTGACCACAAGGTTCGCGGGATCGGTGAACGACGGGCCGGTGAGCAGGTCCGGGATCGACCACGGACCGTTGATGATGCAGGCGACCTTGCCTTCCTTGAACAGCTTCTGCTGCGGGTTGTAGGGGTCTGCCGGGTCGGGCTTGACACTCGCGCCCGAGGCGATGAGGTCGAGGGCGGTCTGGAATCCGGCCACCGACTCCGGGTCGTTGATCAGGACCTTCTTCACCTCGGAGTCGAGCATGTCGCCGCCCTGCGAGTACACGTAGGGCAGGGTGAAGAAGCCGCCGGTGGGGCCGTACAGGAAGGTCGCTCCGGCACCGGTCACCGCGGCGGCACCGGTCTTGACGTCGGTCCAGGTCTTGGGCACGGCGACACCGGCCTTGGTCAGCAGAGCCTTGTTGCACAGCAGCGCCGGGGCGTCGGTCACCTGCGGCACCCCCCAGAGTTCATCGTCGAACTCGTTGCTGGACCAGGCCGCGGGTAGGAAGTCCTTCTGCCCGGCGGCCAGCGGCGTCTCGCTCAATGGTTGCAGGTAGCCGAGGGTGGCGAATTCGGTGGTCCAGCCGACGTCGGCGCGCATGACATCAGGCCCCTCCCCCGCCTGTGCTGCCGTCTTGAATCGTTGCTGTGCCTCGGCGAATGGAACATTGACGTAGTCGACGGTGATGTTGGGATACTGCCGCTGGAAACCTGCGATGAGCTCCTGGAACACCGGGGCCTCGTTGGTGGCGTCCGAGGTGTCCCAGTAGGTGACGGTGCCGGCGAGGGCGGAGGGGTCGATGGACTCGCTGGCGTCGCCGCCTGTGGAGCCAC